>CALRWU020000148.1:0-7295 GCA_943371945.1 Azorhizobium sp. AG788 | reverse complement strand
AATGTATCAGCTGCCATGCGGTTCGTTCTGACGGGGAAAGCCATAACAGGAAGGCGCCTCCGCTGCGCACACTGGCGGAGCGCTATCCCGTCACGGGTCTGGAACAGGCTTTTGCGCAAGGCATCATGGTCGGCCATCCCGGCATGCCTGATTTCCACTTCAATCCGTCGCAGATCAGATCCATTCTAGCCTATCTGAACAGCATCCAGACCCGTCAGGGCGCGATGCGGGTGCAGGGACCGCATGTAGCTGGTGGCGCCGTCTAGCGCAGCTTGTTAGGGGGCCGTGAGATCACGTGATCTAAGGCTCAACGCGAAAGGCGATCTGGCGCGCGCGAAGAGCGCGTTGTCGTTCATGCTATGGGTCCCCGCGTCGAATCGAACCTGTAAGGTGGACTACGGCAGCCAGGGTATTGGAAATGGTGCCGTACTTGCGGATGTTCGTATGCAGGAGTTCCAGGCGCCGTTCGGGTTCGTCGGATTCAATCACGATCTCGTAGTCGATCGCCTTGATCGACGGCGGTGCGTCCAGCCGGACTGCGTGCAGCTTGACCGTCATGTCGCGAAGCTCAAAGTTCAGCATGGGCGCCACGCGCTCGGCTCCCTTGATCATGCAGGCGGCCAGGGAAGCGAGAAGCAACTCTGCCGGATTAAGGGCGTCCGTCCTTCCAGCA
Organism: Azorhizobium sp. AG788; assembly: GCA_943371945.1. Taxonomy (GTDB): domain Bacteria; phylum Pseudomonadota; class Alphaproteobacteria; order Caulobacterales; family Hyphomonadaceae; genus UBA7672. Next base: position 6,622 of record CALRWU020000148.1, on the reverse strand, counting down.
AGGCCGGTGTCGAGAACGATTTCTGCACTCTTAGCAGCCGCAATGCTGCCAGCCCTGTCCACGCGTCTGGCCGTGACGGTGTATTCAAGCAGGGATGTCATGCCGAAAATCCCGAGTATTCGCGGTGAAGCTGCGCCATGCTTTATCCTTCAAGCGGTTCATTTTGCCACCGATGCTTTGGCAGTGAGTGAACTGTCTGGTGCTTGCCCACCAGTATCAGGGCCCACCGAGGGAGCGCTCCGTGTCAGGGGTGCTGGAGGCTTGAGCCGGCGGACAGCGCCATACCATCCGCCTGCGGCAACCGCGATGAGGATCGCCATTGCGATGACGAGCCCATCGGGAGGCGCCATGCGAAAAATGTCTGACAAGAAGGGGATCGTCAGGGCGCCGATGAGGATGGCTGAGGCGATCGCAGACACGATCCAGAAAATGTTGTGGCGTGGATCGAAGAGGCGGGTTGAGGACTCCGAAGCGTCGGCGAGAGCGAGAACAAGGTTGCCGACGACGAGGATGATGAAGCCAGCTGCACGTGCCTGGTTCTCGCCGAGCCCGTTGCTCAGGCTCCAGACATAGATGCCGAGAACCGCGGCTAGGAGGACGCCCCCCTGTATGGTCGCGAGTATCATCTGCGGCTGGCCAAACAGCGGCTCCTTGATTGATCGGGGCGGACGGAGCATTGACCTGCGGTCGCCTGGTTCGGACTCAAATACAAGCGAGCATACGGGATCGATTATCAGTTCCAGCACGACAACGTGCATTGGATAGAGCAGGGGCGGCAGGCCGAAGAGGATCGGCAGTAACGCTACGCCGGCGATGGGTACGTGGATTGCCATCACGTAGATCAAAGCCTTGCGGAGGTTGGTGAAGATGCGGCGGCCGAGCTGCACGCCGCCGACGATGGAGGGAAAGCTGTCATCCAGCAATACGAGGTCGGCCGCCTCACGGGCGACGTCCGTTCCCCGCTTGCCCATCGCGATACCGACATGGGCACGTTCGAGAGCCGGGGCGTCGTTGACGCCATCACCGGTCATGGCGACGACCTCGCCGCGCGCCTTGAATGCTTCGACAAGCGCCAGCTTCTGATCAGGCTTCACGCGCGCAAAGATGCGGACCGTCGCCAGCTTCGTGGCCAGGTCTTCAGCGCTGAGGTCTGCAATCTCGGGGCCCGTCAGCACGCCGCTGCCAACGTCGAGCCCGGCTTGCCGCCCAATTTCGAGCGCGGTGGCGGGATAGTCACCCGTGATCATCGCGACATCGATGCCGGCCGCGCGGGCTTCGGCCAGTGCTGGAGGAACATCCGCCCGTAGTGGATCAAGAAACCCAACCAAGCCAGAAAGTTCAAACTGCGCGTCCTTAGGATCGGCGATCTTGCTCCCAGGATCAACCGCTCGCGCAACGCCCAGAACTCTCATGCCGCCAGCCGCCATTTTAGCCAGTGCCGCTTCAACAAGGCGACGCTCGGCGGGTGGTGTCTTGCACAGCGTCAGAACCGCCTCGGGCGCGCCCTTTGCCGCCCAAACAGTTCCAGCGCCAGTGCTCCAGCGCTGGATGACAGCCAACCGATCCGGTCGGAGCGGAAAGCTCTTTGTCGGCTCCCCGCCGTTCTGCGCCAGCACCGGCGCAGCCCTGGCCGCCAGAGCCTCATGCACCGCCCTGTCCATCGGGTCCACGGGATGCGTCGCAGAAGCCAGAAGCGCAATCCTGGCAACCTCGCCGGGCGCGCCGTCCATGTCGGATCCGAGCATTGTCCCCTTGGACCAGATGGCGCCAATCGTCATACGGTTCTCGGTAAGCGTGCCGGTCTTGTCGACACACAGGAGGGTCACCGCGCCAAGTGTTTCGACGACGGCGGCGCGCCGTACCAGGACCTGATGGCGTGCCAGTCGCCAGGAGCCAATGGCCAGAAACACCGCCAGCACCATCGGGAATTCTTCAGGCAACAATGAGATGGCGACCGTAAGTCCAGCGAGACCGCCGGCGACCCAGTCTCCACGCATGAAACCATACGCGGCAGCTACCACCAGGCAGAACACGACGGCGAGCAGGCTCAGCACCACCACGAGCCGACCCGTGCTTTCCTGAAGAGGCGTCCGCTCCGTCCCGCCTGACAGAGATGCGCCGATAGCGCCGATGCGTGTATTCGGGCCAGTCTGGGTGACCTGGATCAGGCCCTGACCTGCAACCAGCATCGTACCGGCGAAGAGCGCGTTGGGTCTTGCCTCATGCTCGTGGGCGTCGTCGTTCGAATGGTGAGGTCCAGGCTGTTTGGCCACGGGGACGGATTCACCGGTAAGGGCGGACTCATCCACGGTAAGTACGTCGCCCTGACGCAGAACAGCATCAGCTGGTATCCTCTCTCCTTCCACGACAAGGGCGATATCGCCGGGCGCAAGATCGCGTGCAGGAATGCGCTGCTGAACCCCATCACGGATCACCTGGGCAAAGGGTTCGGCGAGCTGCCGCAGTGCGGCTAGCGCGCGCTCGCTTCGAGCATCCTGAAACACCACAAGCCCGATCGACAACGCCGCGCCGGCCAGAAGAAAAAGGCCCTCTCCAAGGTCGCCGACAAACAGGTAAAGCGATGCTGCGGCCAACAGAAAGATGAACATCGGCTCGCGCAGCGTCCCGATCGCGACGTCGACCAGGCTGCGGGTTTTGGCGACGCGCAACGTGTTGGGACCGTAGGTTTTGAGACGCGATGCAGCCTCGACAGCGCTCAAACCGCTCAGCGTTTGTTCGGCGACGTTGCTTACACTCGCGACTACCTGGCCCGATCGCTGCGGGGCCAGCGGCTTGTTGGAGAGATCGGTCGCGCTCAATGCGACATCATAAGCGGGACGATAGGTGACAACGGCAGGGGGAAGCCAAGCTTAGCTCGGGTCGGGCGCAACTGGCCACGATTACGACCGATAGATTCAAGGCCTTCACAATCAGACATTGCGCGATGCTTTCGATTGTCGGCGAGAGCCAATGCATAGCGGCTGTGAACTGACATAGATCGTCGAGCGGCGAAGCACAGCTTGTCCAAGCGCTTTTGCTGAGAAGCACATTTCGAAACGAAGCGAGCAGGCACCCGTTATCGTCGCAATCAGCCACACGATGACAACCGAAGCGCCTCCAAGCAGCGCACATTCGCAATCAATGCCTCCCTGTCGATCCTGAGTTGGGGGATAGGCAATGCGGGAGCCGACAGTCGTCCGATAGGGGGCTCTCGAACGACGGCAGAGGGCGCTCAGGGCGACCCAGAGGGACGAGTTCGTGCTGCCTCCCTCGCAAGCGGGGTTCCACGAACCGGACCCCGAGCATGCTCGAGGGTGGGTCTGACAGGACTCGCACCGCTGTAAAGCAGCAACAAAACAGGATGTGGGCCCGGCAGGACTCGAACCTGCAACCAGACCGTTATGAGCGGTCGGCTCTAACCATTGAGCTACAGGCCCAACCTGTCTCTGCGGCGCGCAACATACGCACTTTCGGTGGAATGTGAACCGGGCTCGAAACTGCTGCGGAAATGCAGGAAATGCCGGCTTTCGCCGGCTTTTCCCGTGTGCGGTGTTTGCAGTCTCAGGCCGTGGCGGGCCTAAAGAACCGAGCGGCCCTGCAGCGCCCTGACCACGAACGTGATGACCGTCAGCACCAGGAAAACGACAAACAGAAGCTGCGCGATCGATGTTGCCGTGCCGGCGATGCCGCCGAAACCGAAGGCTGCCGCTACCAGCGCCAGGACGAGAAAGACAAGGGCCCAACTAAGCATGATCCGCTCCTGAGATTTAAGATTGCTCGGGTAACCAACGCTGCTTCCGCGCTGCAGTTCCAGCACGCTGAGGCCGTCATGCCAGGACGCCTCACTCCGTTACCATGTGCAGTGTTTGAGAGAGTCGTGCGCGGACGATGGAACTCCTCGCCATCATGCCACGTTGAGGTCGGTGGGCGGCAAGAACGGCCGTCAGGACCCAGGAGAGACACACATGAAAATCACTTTCGCCGCGATCGCCTTCATCCTCGCCACGGCAGCGACCGCCTGCAACACCGTTGAAGGCGCCGGCAAAGACGTCCAGGCGGCCGGCACAGCCGTCGAAGAAACCGCCAAGGACGTTGCGAACTAGGCTCGGAAACGGAAGCGCTCGTCTTGAGGCGATGCGCTCCCTCCCGCCCGGCGCCTGTCATGCATGGCGTGTGCGATGGCCGGAGGCGCGTTAGGCGCGGTAACCATGATGCGATCGATATCCCTGTTTTGTGCGGTCAGTCTTGCCTCGCTGTCGTTGGCGGCGGCGCATGCGCAAATCCCCGCTGTTGAAACGGCGCCGGCGGCCTGCACGGGTGATCGTCTCTCGATTTACTATAAACGAGGCGAGGCCGAGGCGACGAGCCAGGCGCTCGATCTCATTGCTCACATCAGTGGTGAAGCGTCCCGCTGCAATCCTGACGGCATCGATCTGGTGACCGACATCGACACATCGGCTGAGGGTGGAGACAAACAAGCCATCGCCCTGGCGCTCGCAAGACTCAACGATGTGGCGGCAGCGCTGATCGCCAACGGCGTTCCTGCGGGACGTATTCGCATGGCCGCCAGTCCCGATGCCGACATCATGCATCCCCCAATGGGTGAAGTGGGTGTGATGTTCCGAAAGTCAGTCGTCGCCGCAGCCGACGCCTCGACACCGCCGTCGCGCCAGGCACGGCCGCAACTTCTCCCGGACGTGACCTGACATGGACCTCGGTTAGCCTGAGCCTTGGTTGCAGCAGCCTGGCGCTAAGCCGGCCGCAGTCTCGGGCGGCGCGACAACAACACAACAGGATGCCAGAAAGCACTCGACCCACGCGCGTCTTGCACGTGGGTCGATTGATCTTCACTCAAGTCAAAACGTTCAGGCTGCCGCGACCGTGCGGGCTTCATGGAAGAACAGCGCCTGGCCGATGGCCGCTTTCACAGTCTCTGGCTGGAACGGCTTGGTGATCAGGAAGGCCGGTTCGGGTTTCTCGCCAGTCAGCAGACGCTCCGGGAAGGCCGTGATGAAGATCACAGGCACGTCGTGTCCGCGCAGGATGTCATTGACCGCATCAATGCCCGACGAGCCGTCCGCCAGTTGGATGTCTGCGAGAACAAGACCGGGGCGATGGGCGCGCACCGCGTTGACCGCCTCGGTGCGGGTCGTCGCAACCGTCGTGACACGGTGGCCGAGATCCATCACCAAGGCCTCGATATCGGCCGCAATGACAGGCTCGTCTTCGATTATGAGGACGTCGGTGGCGAGCTCGTTCTCGATGTCCGTCTGGGCGCGGGCGATCAGCACCCGGACGCCGTCCGTCGTCTCGTCCAGGATTTGCGCAGCTTCCTCGACAGTGAAGCCCTCAAGCGCCGTTAGCAGGAATGCCTGCCTATGACGCGGCGGAATTCGCAGGACGCGCTCGGTAATTGAGGTCGGAGACTCCGGGGCGCTTTCCAGCCTCGCCCCCGTCGCTTCCCAGATGGCATGGAAGAGCCGGTACAGGGCCACCCGCGGCGGCATGTTTTCCAGCTCGCTATCCCCGGAGGCCAAGGCCTGCAGGGAGGCCTTTACGTAGGAATCGCCGCTTTTCTGGGTACCGGTCAGGGCCCTTGCGTAGCGACGAAGAAAAGGCAGATGCGGTCCGAGTTTCTGAACCAGGCTCATAAAGTCTCCCACACGTCTCTTTGAGGCGTCTTGAGTGCTGTTAACGCCCCTGCCCACGTCGGGTTCCATGTTTTTCCAAAATATTGCGGAACCATCATGTTCCTATGGCGTTGATGGCCGGTAGCGGGCTGACCGCATCTATTTGAAGACGAAGAAGCGATGGGAAAAGACATGTCTGGGGGAGAGGATAGGCCAAAGCCTGTGGACGCCCGTGTGGCGCGCCGCAGGCAGGACCCGATCGGTCGTCGCCTGCGTCAGATGTACGACGATGTGGTCAGCGAAGACATCCCTGACGATTTCCTGGGTTTCCTGGAACAGGCCGACGAGCGTCGCGCCACGAACCTCGAAGCTGAGCAAGACGGCAAGAGGGCGGACAAGCCCCGTCCCGACAACGAATCCTGATGGCGGCGGTGTAATGGCGGATTCAAGCGATCCCTCACGAATGACCCCCAAGCGAGGCGACCAGCCGCGCGAAGCGGGAGCGTCGGAAACGAGCTTCCGTCAGCAGCTGGTGGGCGTCATTCCGCATCTGCGCGCCTTTGCGCGCAGCTTGTGCAAGGATCCGACCCAGGCCGACGATCTTGCCCAGGAAGCGCTCGCCAAGGCCTGGAAAGCCCGTGACTCGTTCGAGCCGGGCACCAGCCTCAAGGCATGGACCTTCATGATTCTGCGCAACCAGTTCTACTCCGAAAAGCGGCGCAGCTGGCGCTCCACACCGCTGGACGCCGAAGTTGCAGAGAACACGCTCATCGCCAATGACAATCCGACGGCGCCCATGGAGCTGCTTGAGCTTCGCGCCGCGCTGAACAAGCTTCCCGATGACCAACGCGAAGCGCTGATCCTCGTCGGCGCAGGCGGCATGGCCTATGAAGAGGCTGCCCAAGTTTGTCAGGTTGCTGTCGGCACCATCAAGAGCCGTGTCAGCCGCGCACGCAAGGCGCTCGAAGTGTTGATGGCCGACAGCATGTCGC
>CALRWU020000147.1:0-7305 GCA_943371945.1 Azorhizobium sp. AG788 | reverse complement strand
ACGCAGATGGAGCTGATCGCACAGATCGGCATCCAGAATTATATCCAGCTGCAATCGAAGCCGAACGCGAGCCAGGCTCTGGAGTAGTCGGCGGGCAGCACACGCTCTGCTTCGACGGACGGCCTTCGGCCTGCTCAGCATGAGCTACTGTATTAGCTCGCTTGGAGAGAAGCGCTGATCCTGAGCAGTGACCAACGGGAGCGCCCGTCGAAGGACGAGCCCGCGCTCGCTGGGCTTCCACGCAGCACAGCCGCAACAGTTGCTCACATGAGCACCTTCTTCCATCAACTCGATCTCACCGTCTCTAATCCGGTTGCGTCGCGCTCGCTGTACGAGATGTTCCTCGGCCATTGCGGCTTCACGCTGAAGAGCGCGGGCGATACGTGGGCGGGGTTTGGTCTTGGCCACGCGCGCTATCCCTGCATCACGATCATGAAGGCGAAGGGCGATGGTGCGACGCGCAAGCGTTGTCGCTAGTCGTCGGGGCTACATCACTTCGCCATGCCCCATTGGCGTTGACGTAAGGAAGGTCTTGCGGAAACTCGAAATTACCCGAAACTGCGCTCACAGGCCTCGCACGCCCTTTCGGGGAGTTTCCGCCGATGACGCTCACGCTTGAACAGCTCAGGACCAAGGTGGCTTCGCAGAAGACCAACCTGCCCGCGCTTTACGGCGACGTGGATTTCTCGATCAAGCCAGAGCGGTTCGCCGACGAGCTTGTCCTGGAGGGCCCCTCGCAGAGCAAGTTCGACGCGATGCGGCCCAAGCTCCTGGCCGATACCGAAAAGGTGGAGCGCATGCGCGCTTACACGATGCTCGGCGACTCGGTCGCGGATGCCTATGCTGCGTTGATGCCGAGGTATGGCTTCCGCCCACTTGTGAGCATGCTGGAGCATGCGTGCGACCATGGCGTGGAGAGCATGAGCGATGCGCCGCCCGAACTGGTGAACTTCATTCGCGCGATGGAAGCGACGCCGGACTGGGTCGACATGAAACTGGTCGAGGAAGGCGCACGCCAGAGCCGCGAGGATAGCGCGAACTATTCGCCCTTCGTCATTCGCGGCGCCTTCATCGCCACCTTCATGAACAAGTACTCGGCGCTGCCCATGGCGCTGACCGGCACGCTGTCCAACGAGACGGCCGGTCGTCGCGTGAAGGACACGGCGAGCTTCTTCATCACCTCCACCCTGCCCGGCGCGCTTGAGCGCTTTGGTCCGGGATTCAAGTCGGCGGCGATGGTGCGTCTGATGCACTCCATGGTGCGGTTCAACGCGCTGAAGCGTTCGAACATCTGGGACATCAAGACGTTTGGCGTGCCGATCCCGCAGGTGGACCAGATGCCGGCTGGCCTGATCGGCGTGTTCCTGCTGGCGTTCAAGATAACGGCGAAGGGCCGGTTCGAATATACGCCTGCCGAGCGCGCGCGCGTGGAGCTGTCGCGCTATCGCTGCTTCCTCCTCGGCTTGCCGGAAGAGCTGGTGCCTGCAACGCCGAAGGAGATGGTCGACATCATGGTGATGTACGAACAGACGCTTCGCAAAGGCTATGACGACAAGACGTGCGGAGAGCTGTTGCGCGCGACGATGGCCGCGTACCTACCGACCGACGAAAAGCTAGGCAGCAGGATTTTCGACAAGCTGGAGCGCAGTTTCTCCAAGATCTTCTTCCTGCTCAGCTTCATCGGCGGTGATCAGAAGAAGGCCGCAGAACTTGGCGTGAAGATTACGCCGTGGGACTGGGCGGTGTTCATCGGATGCGGCGCGTATATTGGCGCGCGCAAGACGCTGTACGGCATCGCCAACAGCATTCCCGGCGTGCGTGAAGCGACAGACCGGATGCTGGTGAAGAAGATCGAGCGCATGCTCGCGAGCTATGGTCACGCCGCGCACACCAGCGATGCGACGCAGTACAAGCCGGCCGTGGCGCGGTCGCAGGCGGCGGAGTAGGCGAAAAACGCCGGTTCGCCGCACTGCAGCCACGTTCAAGCCTTCTCAATCATCGCGGCGCATGCTGCGCTGATCCAGTTTTCGGCGCGCCCATGACCAAACCCAGCACCTATCGCAACCTCATCCTGCTGTGGGCGGGCATCGCGATCATCATGGCGGGCACGGTGGTGTGGGCCGCCACACAGGTGGATGATCCCCTGTCGCGCTACATCCATACCGACAAGATGCGACACATCCTCGCCTTCGGGGCCATCGGATTGTGCGCCGGCCTGCTGCCCACAAAGCTCGCGCGTCTCGTCGGGTTGGGCGCCGCGCTGACCTTTGCGATGGCGGTGGAGATCATCCAGATTCCCATCCCCGATCGCTCGGCTTCGGTCAGCGACCTGTTCGCAAGCGGCGTCGGCGCGCTTGCGGGCTTCGGCCTTGGCGCTGCGATCATCTCGCTCTGGGAAATCGTGCGCGAGCGGATGAAGCCGGCGCACAAGCACGGCTAATTGACGGCCAGCCCTTTCAGGAACGCGGCATACATGCCGTGCGCGCGTGCGGTGAGGTCGGGATCGTATTTCACACGCCAGTCCTGCGCCTCGATCTCGTCGAAGGCGTGCGTGGCGCCTTCGAAAAGCTCGACCTTGATCGCCTGCCCCGGCGTCTTCATGCCCGTCAGGACGCGCGCGACATTGCGGCCGCCGACCACGCTGTCGGCCGTTCCGACGATCGCCTGCACTGGCACATCGATGCGGAGGCCACGCTGCGGAGCCAGCGCGCCGATGCCCTGCCACGGATAGAGGATGAACGCGCCATTGAGGCCCGCAAGCGGCTCGTCGGGAATGCCGGCCAACCGCGTCTCGCGCTCGGCGTCGCGGCCGGGCTGCAGCGCCATTGCGTCGAGCACGGTCCACGCGCCATGGCTCCAACCCGCCAGCGCCACGCGCGCAGGATCGGCCCACGCCTGCCGTCGCACCCACGCCAGCATTGCATAGAGATCGCCTGCCCGTTCGCGGCCCCACAGCTGCAGGCCAGTGCACACCGTGGCGTAGGCTTCAAGCCGCGAGATACGCCGATGCGCATAGCTGTCGACGACAACGACAGCCCATCCTGCCGCCTGTGCGACTGCGGCCCAGCGCCCCTGCAGGTTCTTCTTGCCGCCACAGCCGTGGAACTGAATGACCACGGGATGTGGGCCATCGCCTTCGGGCAGGAACAGCTCAACCGAAGGCGCAAGCGCCTCGATGCGCTGGTCGATGGTTTCAAGCGAGAACGACGTCGCCATCAACTGCTCCTGCTGCGTAACTCTGTCAGCAAGGCACGATCGAATTCAGGCGTCTCCATGGCATTCCAGGACGCAACCGGCTCTGTCAGCAGCGCACGTTGCTGGGCGGCTTCGAAGGTGGCGCCGGGTATCAGCTTGAGTTCGTAGAGGCGTTGGGGCGAATAGCCCGTCAGCACCCATGAATAGTGCCAGCCGAGACCCGCCACCTTGGCGAGTTCGTTGGTGCAGTTCGACGTGATCGTGTTGTAGAAGCGCGCATGCGTGGAAACGTCGACCGTCTGTTCGATCAGTGCGCGCAGGAATGCACGCTTCTGCATTGCGTCGAGTTGGAGCGGATACACGTAGATCCGCTTGTGCAGCATGGTCACACGGCGGGTGAGCAGGTCGCGCGCTGTCGACCAGACATAGGACAGCTCGAACTTGTTGAGCGCCCCCTGCACTGGATCGTAGGTCTCGTCGTCCTCCAGACGCGCCTCGACCGTGAGGCCCACGATGCGGTCGCCGGCGAACTCGAACAGGATGAGCGTGTGTGCGGCGTAGGGCTGGCCCGGCTGCGGCTCGACAACGAACCAGACGTTGCGCAGCTCGTCGAACGTGTTGGCGAAGGTGCGGGAGCCTTTGGTTCTTGGCGCCGTGTCGGTGTAAGACCAGTCCGTGACGTGATCGAGCGAGAACGATCCCTGTGACAGCTCGACCTTCGGCATCCGCGACAGGTTCTCAACCCAGCGCCGGTCAAGTCTCGGCTCGGCCAGCATGACGCTGCCGAACAGGATCGCGATCGCGCCGGCGAGCCCAATTGCGAGGCCCGTCCAAGGTCGTTTCCTGATCCAGTTCCAGACCCGCATGTGCCCCATCCGATGATTCCAGTCTCAGCATGCGGCAAGTCGCGACGGCAAGCGACCCGGTCCTGCCCGTTCTAACAGCAGGCATTGCCTGCTCAAGTAGCTTGCCGCATGGGCGCCCCCCCGCCACACGGGCGAACATTTGCAGAGGCGACTGCAAGTCCGGGCGAGTGGCAGTTGCCTTCCCGATGCGGAGGATTACAGCTTGCCGCGTGGCGCGTGGGGTCATCTATGCCTGATGTTTTCGTTTCCTATAATCGCGAAGATCTGCCGATCGCGCAGCGCGTGGTCGACGGCCTGGTCCATGAGGGCCTGAACGTCTGGCTCGATATGGAGCTCAAGGCCGGCGAGAACTACGACGAGATCACCGAGGAGCGGCTGCGGGCGGCAAAGGCGGTGGTGGTGTTGTGGTCCAGCCGCTCCGTCAAGTCGCGGTGGGTGCGGGCGGAGGCGACGATCGGCCAGCGCAAGAGCACGCTGGTTCCCGCGATGATCGAGGACTGCGACCGGCCCGTCATGTTCGAGCTGATCCAGACGACCGACTTGTCCAAGTGGGAAGGCGACCGCGCCGATCCGAACTGGCGCAAGCTGGTGGAGACGATCCGCGGCCGTATCCAGGCAGCGCCCCCGGGGCCGCTGCTGCCGGAAGGAGGCGTGAAGCGCCCGACCAACAAGAACGGCAAGGTCAAGGCGCCGCCCAAGCAGGTGGCGATGCGCAAGGAGCATATCCAGAAGAAGCGCGGAATCGGCGTCGGCGGGATCCTCGTGCTGTTGCTGTTGTTCATCGCGTCAACGATTGGCGGACTGTATCTGTGGCGACCGCAGCAGGTTGGCGACCTAATTGCCTCGTTCATGCACACCGCGCCCGCGAGCGAGCCGGTGCAGGCTGCCGAGGCGCCGCCTCCCGCGCCGACACCGATGATGGCTGCCGGGACGCTTCCAGAGCCCGCGCCTGTTGAGACGCCAACCGAACCTCCGGCGACACCTGCGCCTGCCGCCCCGGTTGCGGATACACGCGGGCCCGCGCCGGCCGCGAGCACATTCCGCGACTGCGATGGCTGCCCGCTGATGCTGAATGTTGCGGGCGGCACCTTCCTCATGGGCGCGCCCGATGACGAGCTTGGCCGCAAGGCGTGGGAAGGCCCGCAGCGCAAGGTCGCGATGGCGCCTTACGCAATCGGCATCACCGAAGTCACGTACGAAGAGTGGGACGCGTGCATCGCAGACGGCGGCTGCGCCAAGTATACGCCGAAGGACAACGGTCAGGGCCGCGGCAAGCAGCCTGTAGTGAACGTGTCGTGGAAAGACGCCGCAACCTACGCTGCCTGGCTGACCAAGAAGACCGGTCGGGTCTATCGCCTGCCGACGGAAGCGGAGTGGGAATACGCGGGCCGCGGCGGCACGACGACGCCATTCTGGTGGGGCGCGATGAACGACCCAGCCAAGGCGGGAACGGGCGCGACAGCGCAAGCGGTCGACACGTTGGCGGCCAACCCGCTCGGCCTCGTTGGCGTGACGGGCAATGTGCGTGAGTGGGTGCAGGATTGCTACGTGAACACGTTCGCGAAAGCGCCGCTGGACGGACGCTCGGTCGAAGTTGCGAAATGTGCACAACGCGTGCTCCGTGGCGGGACTTATTCGGATCCCGTCGAAGGCCTTCGCATCGCTGCGCGCTCGCGCAATGACCCGACGAAACGGGACACGCGCACAGGATTCAGGATCGCGTCGGCGCCTTGACGCCGCCGCATTCTTCGATCAAACACCGCGACCTTGGATCACCCCCCTTTCGGGAGCAGCCGATGAAACGGCTCTACGAAAATCAGATCGCAGCGATCTTCCAGCCAGTGCTGGACGAACGCGATCGCATGGAGGGATAGGTCCAGGAGCCAGCATTGCTGGTTTAAACCGAACCCTCCGCGCAGTGCGCCGGAGGGTTTTTTGTTGTCCGCACGGATGATGACAAAACTCCGGGATGCGCGGAGGGTCTGCGAACAAGGAAACGCAGACATGAGCACGTTTGAAGTGTTCGAAACGGCCAAGGGTGGCCGCATCAAGGCCTGGGTGAAAGGCGTCCCAGTCGAGGACAGCGCCCGGGAACAGCTCGAAAACGTGGCGGGACTGCCGTTTGTGCACTCTCACCTCGCCGTCATGCCCGACGTCCACTTCGGACGCGGCGCGACCGTTGGTTCGGTGATCCCGACCAAGGGCGCGATCATCCCCGCCGCTGTCGGCGTCGACATCGGCTGCGGGATGATGGCGGTGGAGACCACGCTGCGCGCAGAGCACCTGCCGGACTCGCTGGCGAAGCTGCGTTCGGAAATCGAGCGCAAGGCGCCGGCAGGCGTGGGTCGCGGCGGCGAATGGGGCACGACCCCGGACTCGGTCATCTCGCGCTGGCGCAACTCGGATCTTGAGGCGCGTCTTGATCGCATCCGCGACAAGCACCGCAAGATTCCGAACCACAAGGTGGGCGCACAGCTGGGCACGCTTGGCTCGGGTAACCACTTCATCGAGGTTTGCCTCGATGAGCGTGGGTTTGTCTGGGTGATGCTGCACTCAGGGTCGCGAGGCACGGGCAACCAGATCGGGCAGTACTTCATCGAAGCTGCCAGGCGCATGCTGGAAAAGCGCGTGCTTGGCTATCACGTGCCGGATCAGGATCTCGCCTTCTTCGTTGAGGGTGAGACGATGTTCGACGACTACATCGAGGCGGTCGGCTGGGCGCAGGATTATGCCCGCGCCAACCGCGAAGCGATGATGGAGCGGACGCTTCAGGCGATGCGCGAGCATCTCCCGAAGTTCAAACTCGGCAAGCATGCGGTGAACTGCCACCACAACTATGTGGAGAAGGAACACCACTTCGACGCCGATGTCTGGGTGACCCGCAAGGGCGCCGTCCGCGCGGGGCTCGACGAACTCGGGATCATCCCGGGATCGATGGGCGCCAAGTCGTTCATCGTGCGCGGCAAGGGTAACCCGGACTCGTTCTGCTCGTGTTCGCACGGCGCAGGACGCGCGATGTCACGCACCAAGGCGAAGGCGACGTTCACGCTGAAGGATCACCGCGAGGCGACCGAAGGCGTTGAATGCCGCAAGGACCAGGGCGTGATCGACGAAACGCCGATGGCCTACAAGGACATCGACGCTGTCATCGCGGCGCAGAGCGACCTGATCGACGTGGTTCACACGTTGAAGCAGGTGGTGTGTGTGAAAGGGTGAGGAATGGCGCGGGGCGACACGCAAGTGT
>CALRWU020000146.1:0-7320 GCA_943371945.1 Azorhizobium sp. AG788 | reverse complement strand
ACGTCGTCCGCGAACGGCGAGTAGGGATTGGCCGACGGCAGGATCAGGGCGACGCCCGGCAGACCGAGGTAGGACAGGCTCGAGCGGTCCTGCACCGAGGCGCTCAGCGTCGCCTGGGTCTTGCCGTCGAGATCATGGGCCACCGAGCCCTCGATCTGGAAGCGCTCGACATCCGGCGAGAGGGTGCGGAAGGCGGTGAGGTCATCAGTGCGGGCGGTCCCGGCGCCGGCCTGGAAGTCCGCCAGGACCGGCGCCCCATTGCCCCGCGGCGCGGCCGCCACGATGACGGGACTGCCGGCCAGCGCCGACAGCGCCGGATCGATCTCGCTTCCGTACGGCAGGCCGGTGACATTGCCGGCGAGGTCAAACGGCCGGCTGCCGGGCTCGCGGACGATGTCGCGTTCGTCCTCGAACAGGGCGGTCTGCCGCTCGTACTCGAGATCCAGGTTCCAGCGGTCGCCCTTGTAGACCTGGAAGAAGGTCCCGCCGATCTTGCCCCGATCAGCGCCGCCCTGGGTCGGACCGCCGCCCTCCAGCCGGCCCGTCGCCTGACGGAAGACGGGCTTGAGGACGACGTTGATCACCTTCTGGTCGACCGGGTAGCCGTAGGACAGCGCCACCTGCTCGGGCAGGATGTCGGTGCGCTCGATGGCCTCGCTCGGGATACTGCGGGTTTCCTGGAAGCCGGAGGTGCGCCGGCCGTTGAGCAGGACGATCGGCTGGCCACCGCCGCGCCCGCTCGACGAGGCGGTCAGCGACGCCAGTTGCTCGACGAGTTCGCCGATGTTGTTGGCGCCCAGCGCCTTGATATCCTCTTCGCTGAGCGTGACTTCCGGCTCGACGTCGACGGTGACGCTGCCGCGCGGCCGCACGCCCATCACCTCAACGGCGGTGACATCGCCTTCGACCTCTTCCGGCAAGGGAGCGGCCGCCGGCTGCGGCGGAGCGGTCGTCTGGAGAACGCTGGCCGCGAGGGCGGTCAACAGGGTGGCGGCGAGCGTCATCGAGTTCAGACTTTTTGGTAAGCGGGAGGACCGTCGGGCGGGAAGTAGCCCTACCCGCCGACATTGCAATGCCTCACAGCCTTACGGCCAGATTGTGGCTCTGCGTTACACGCCTGTAACGCGAGCGATTGCCCCGACCGGCTTCAAAAATTTACGCCTGATTAACCATAAAGTCCGAACCTGCTCCCGTCTTCCTTGAAGACACCCCACCATCACCGACTTTCAAAAGCCCGGCCCACAAGCCGGGCTATTTTTTCGTTCTCCAGACGCTTGCATGGTCCGCCCTCCCGGCATATACGACGCCTCCTTCCACCGTGATCCTCGATAGCTCAGTTGGTAGAGCAGTCGGCTGTTAACCGACTTGTCGCAGGTTCGAGTCCTGCTCGGGGAGCCACGCGGAAGCATTTTCCGTATAAAATTGAGATACTTAGGGTGGGCGGTGCAGTTGCACCCCACCTTTTACCCCACCTTGTTGTTTTGCCTGCTCAAGAGCGCGGATGATCGTGCTGAGTCGGCAGTACGTTTCAGCGAACGCGTCTTGCTCCAGCGTCGCCGCGCCTGCGGTTAATCCCAATCGTCAGAGCGCGTCATTCCCGTCATGACTAAGCGCCATTGTTGGACGCTCTGGCCGCGAGTTGTGAAACTTGAAGCGCAGAATACTTTGGCGACCGTCCGGTCCCACGTAGGTAAGTGTTCCCGTTGCGTACAGATGAAGGTCGCCACGAGTGTATGCGCCTGTCTGCTCCTGGCCGTAGTTTGCTTCCCCCCCGATCCCGACCGACATCTTCTGACCGGGTGCAATGTTCACGAGTGACGGATACTGGGTCAGCTCGCGCGGCTGACGGTCGTTGGGTGGTGCGAAGTAAACGTCGCCCGCAATTTCAACCTGCCCCGCCAAGGTCGCGCCGGCATTGTAGACCGAAAGAGCGACTTCGGGCGGTCGCCCCCTTTGCAGTCGGGGCGTCGCGGTCTCCACGACAAGCATGGGTTTGATTTGCTGGCGTAGCAGTTCGAGGTTTTCAGCCGCTATGTTCGCCTGTCGATGAGCAGCATTCGCGCTCTTTTCCGCTGCCTTCGCAGCCTTCTTTGTCACCCACCACAGCATTGCATTCAGGCCGAACAGCGCAAGGCTGAGAATGGTTGTGGCAGCCTCCCAGAAGCTCGGCTCGCTTCCGGTCATGGGACTTTGCACCTGCCGGCTCTTGCCTGAACGACATGGAACTTCGCCTCTAGGCGGCGCTGTGCAAATTCGTCGGCCGCAAACGTTGTCTCGCGATTTGTCAGCGGGCTTCGATAGACCCTATCCGCATCCGAAGATCGCTCGGCGATGCTTCTGATGTAGCGACTAATCGGCTCGTGGCAGGCGCCCAAAACGGCCTCCGCGACTTGATCGGGAGCCTCCTTTGAGCGTGCCAATCGATAGGCCCACCGGTGAACGCATCCGTCAGCGTTGCCAAGGTCAGTGTTGTCCACGCCAGGAGTCTGAATTGCCGGAGGCGTGGAGCAGATACGAGGATCCTCCAAACTGCAGCCAGCTAACGCCATGCAGACCGCAACTAGGATTGCTTGCCTCATCAGTTGCCCCCTTCAGCTACCCCGGCGCTGCGCAATCGCTGGCCAGTGGTGACGCCGCCGACTGTGCACGTTGCAATGACCCGGTCAAAGCTGACGGCTCGCCCGTTGCGCCCCGGCGTGACGGTACAGAGCGCGCCCTTCCCCATCACGGCGCCAGATAGCGCGGCCTTCGCCTGCCGCCCCTCTGGAGTGTTCAGCTCCGGCGCGTCGAAGTCAGCCAGGCGCACCTCAACCCACGTTGCCGGGTCGGCGGTCTTCCCTACGCATAGGCCGTCGCCGTCAACGATGTAGCGGACAACGCCAGCAAACCGGGCGCCGGGCTTGATCCAGGCGGGTGCGGGGCCTTTGTCAGGGATAGCCTTGCATGGATCAGCTTGGGCGGGAAAGCCAGCGACGACAGCGGCCAGGGCGAGAAGGCCGCAGAGTTTCATTTGGAGCAAACGCGTTCCAGAATGGCCTCGCCAATCGAGTCAGGGAAAACCGCCTCCCAAGTGCCCACTCCGGACCAGCCAGCGTCGACTGGCCCTGTTGGGCCATAGCCGATCATCGCTAACGTACGGGTCTGGCGCTTCTGGCAGTCATACTCGGCTTGAGCCACGGTGGATGTCTCGCCCCGTTTAGTCGGGGTGCCGTACTCGACCTTGATCCAGGTGCGCACTGTCGTCGGCGAAGACCGTTCGATCCGCGAGAGGTAGTATTTTTTGTCGGTGGTGGTGTCCCCTAGGAACTCCCAATCGGCAGCGGCCGCCACTGACGCGCCAATCAACAAGAACGACAAAGCCACCGTGGCGCATGTCAGCCTTCGCATCGCTTCCCCCCAAAAAAGACTACTATGGCAGCGTGCCACCTGCGGATTGGCTAGGCAATCTCGCCAGGCCCCTCTACCTGCCGAACGACGCGTATGATGCGCGAGCCGCCCTTGACCCTCTCCACCTCAAACCACGCTTCCCCGCCCTCGAAAGCCGGAACCTGCGCGACGTCGAAGAACTGAAGCGGGCTCCTGCCCGTTTTGCCGCCGTGCTTCGTTGTGAACATTACGGTGGAGCCGTCAGGGTGTGTTACGCGGAAAAGTTTCGCCGGTCGGTTGGCCCAGGTCATCGCCAACTGTTCTCATTTTGTTCATTCCGGAGTCAACGCCGGTCGCGGGCGGTGGCGCGGTCATGATGCCCTGGAGACGCTCGGCAATAGCACCTCGCCTTCTGCATCGTGCCGCAAGCGGTCGGGGGCGACCGATAAAGCCGCCCCCTTCCCCCAGGCCCTATTCGGACAGGGCTAGGATGTTCGTTGCCGTCGTGCCGGTCGCCCAGACGCGGCGAACCTGCATTTTCAGATAACCCACCGGGTGCGCCTTGAAGGTGATGGCGCCGGTCGTGTCGTCCGTTGCGCTCACGGGCGTGACTTTCACGTCACCGGAAACGCCAACGTAAAGTTCCTTGGCGTAGGTGGTGAGGTTGGTTGAGTTGCTAGGCGTGACAGCCTCCCCGAACCTTGAAACTGAGTTCGGGGTTGGAGCGGTCGCGCGATGCTTGTCGAGGGTGTTGTCGTAGGTGTTGGCCATGTTGTTTCCTGATCTGGCAGGCGAAGGGCGGGATAGGGGCGACCACTAGAGCCGCCCCTTCCGTCATCAGGCCTCGGGGAGAACGCCGGTCGTCAGGTGGAACGACAGAGGCTGTTCAACGGCGACGGTCGCCCGGATATGGGCGAGGAAGGCGACCTGCATGTAGTCCGCGAACCGCTCTTTCAGCAGCTCGATACGCAGGCCGTTGCGAATGCCCAGGAGCATATGCGGGAAGTACCCGCCGATGATCCGGCCTTCGTTCGTGCCCACCCCGGTGTTGATCGGAACGCTCGTCGTCGCCAGCATGGGGATATTGGCGACAGCGCGCGGCGGGTCGAGATACCGCCCGTTTCCGTCCTGCATGTCCGAGTAGGTGCCTTCGTCGCGCGGGTGCAGGATGAAGGCGCTCGGCTCGGGAGCGTTGGCGGACAGCAGGGCCGTACGTGCCCGGGTGAAGGCCCGGTAGCCGGTCCCCACAATGTTGTCGTTCATCGCGTACGAGCCGATACCCGAGATGTTCACCAAGCCCTGCGGCTCGGGAGCCGTGCCGCTGCCAAAGAGCGCCATCCGGTCCACCTCGGCCGCCATCGCCTTGGCGATGATGTCGGGCAGGACGGTGTTGAGGTTGAGCGTATCTTCCAGCAGCTCGCGCGAACACTTCACCAGGACCGCGAGGGAACGCGGGATCAGGGTGATGCGCGAGAAGGTCGGATCGCCCTCGGCAACCGCGGCGTTTTCAGCGCGCCAGGCCGGAACCGGGTCGGTCGCCACCTTGGCGTAGTAGTTCGTATCGCTCGTCAGGGGGACGGTGCGGGCGCCAGCGCGAACGACAACGGATTGAGCCCGCAGCCGGTCGATCATTTGCGCCGACAGAATTTCAGGGACGGTAAAGCCCCCGGCGCTATCAGTGCCTTCAGCGAGGGCGCGGCGTTCGGCCTCGTTGGAGCCTTCGCCCAGCAGAGCCGCGCGGAGGAACTCGCCCTCGGTCAGCCCGGCGTTGCGTTGGCTGGAGGTCTTGCGGACCACATCAGCGAAGCGTTGTTCCGGCGCCAGGGCGATGGAGACTTCCGCGCGGGCTTCGCCGCTGTGGGAGCCGTCATCGCCGCCGTTCGCCGTGCCGTCCGAAACAGGCCGGAAGGGGCTTCCGCCGCTGGCGCGGGCCTCACGGCTGCCCAGTTGGGTGCGGTGGTCCTTTTCGCCGTCGCAGAGCTGGCGCATGTCCAGCAAGGCGTCGGTCGCAGCGGTCAGTTGGGCGGCGTCGCCTTGGTTGGCGTTGTCGCCCAGCTTGTCAGCGAGTCCTTGGGCGATCTTGCCCAGGTCGCGGTGGCATTGGTTGAGTTCGGCCCAGCTCAGGGTGTGGGGCTGGAAGTTGTCGAGGTCCGGGATACCGGCTTTTCGGAGGTCCGCGCCGGCAAAGCGGCGAACGGCGACCGACTGGATAGCGTCGATGTTCATTGGGGGGGTCCAGAGTTCTAGCGGCGTTGGCTCGTGCGCAGTCGCCGCAGGGGTTGAGTCCTACGTTGACCAGCGCGCGCGGCCCTCGGCTGCACCGTCTGGATAGGCTGGCGATGGAGCCTGCATCCTCGATGCGGGCAAATCAGTCAGCGAGACCATGCTAGTGCAATCTGCCAGAGGCTGCAATCTCAGCGAGGCGTTCCCGCACGAACTCCTCAGCATCCGACTGGCGCCCTACTTCCTCAGTCAAAGAACGCATCAGACCGAACGCATCAGATCCACTCAAATGTCTGGCGATTAGTGCGGCGCCCTGTTGTGCCATGACTAAGCCGATGGTCACCGGGCCAAGCCCCAAGGCCATACACTGAGCCACGAAATCTTCGCCGCACATGGCGACCAGTTCGGTTTCTTTCTTCAGGCGGTCGGCTTTGTTCAATGCCTGCTCCTCTTGTCGTGATTGATCCAGGCCAGCACAGCGTCGCGGATCGGACCGCGAAGGGTCCGCCCGTAGAACTTCACGCAGACGGCAGGGTGAATGACTTTCAGCGCGCGGTTCTCGTCCTGAACGAGAAGGCAGTTTTCGAGCAGGAGCCCGCCGTAAACTTCCAGCGTGAAGACGGCGCGGACTGCCGGGTGGTCGCCTTCGTGCGCGTCTCTGGCGAAGGTGAGCAGGAGCGGCGGCGCGTAGTGTTCGGACTCCGGCAGGGGTGAAATTCGGATCGGGCTCGGCTTGCACCTAGTCACCGGGGCCTCGCTCTGGGGCGCTTCCATCGTGTCGGTCATTGAACCTTCCCCGAAAAGAAGCGGTCGGCCTCGTCCTCGTCCTCGGTTTCAGGCGGGGATATGCGGGCTTCGTCGGCGGGCGTGGCGCCCAGTTTGGAGAGGATGGCGGAATAGACTTGCAGCCGGTTGATACCGACTTCATCGCCTGCCTCGACGCGGACGCGACACATGCAAGCGAGGCGAAGGATTGCCCGATGAGCTCGGTTCAGCCACGGAAGCTCGATCTTGAACGCCTCCCAGGCGGTGCGCTCGGCCTCGGTCATCTTGGCGAAGGGCTCGCCAACTGGCGGGAGGCGGTGCGGGCCAAGGCGGGCCTCGAACCGTGCAGGGTCTTTGATGGCCGCGCCACTCACCAGGGCGCGAAGGGTCGGTTGCCGGGGTCGGCTCATTGGTTAGCTCCTATGATTTGATTTGCGGACGTCTGAAGGAAAGGTCCCGACCGCTCCTTGGCGGCCTTGCTTTGGAGATCGGACTAGCCCCTCCCCACCGGCCAGCCGTCAGCGTCACACCGGACCTTTGCAGTCCCGCGCTCCTGCCGTTGTTTCTCGCCGTCGTGGTGGGGCTTACAAATGCTCTGGAATGGTCCCGCGAAGAACTTGGCCGGGTCGCCGTTGTGCCGCTCTACGTGGTCGCAGACGGTCGCCGCCGTTACTCGCCGATCCTCGGCACACATGCAGCAGAGCGGGAACCGTGCCAGTTGCTCGGCGCGGATCGCTTGCCAAGCCTTCGTCTTATAGAGGTGCTGCCAAGCTGCACTCGGGCCGGTGCGGCGCTGACTCGGGGTCGGCCTGCTCATTCGGAAGGCTCCGAAGATTGCGAGGCGCGGGCGCGTTGGCTATCGTTTGGCGGTTGGAGGGGAGGCAGATGGCAAGGTTGATTAGGGACTTCCAGATTGGGCTTTTCGTTATCTTTCTTCTCGCCGCGAGTGCCTTTCTTGCTCTGATT
>CALRWU020000145.1:0-7322 GCA_943371945.1 Azorhizobium sp. AG788 | reverse complement strand
TGCCACGTGTCGGGGTAGGCGATCATACCCTGGAGCGCGTTGAGTTTTGCGAGGGCTGCGGCGCGCGTTGTGTCGTCCATCCAGTCAAGGGAGCGCATGCGGGATGCGAAGGCCGTGCGGATGTTGCCCACAATCGCGTCGATCTTGGCCTTGTTGTCGGAGGGAAAGTAGCGCTTCACATAGAGCTCGGCGACGGCGTCGCCGAGTTGGTCGTTGACGACGCTGACCGCGAACTTCCAGCGCTCGGGCTGTTCGGTGATGCCGGACAGCTGGCGCATGAAGAAGTCGAACGAGGAATCCGCGAAGGCTTTCGGCAGGGAGGGCGCGAAGTCGCTGGCGATGTGAAACTCGAGCCACAGTTTCCAGTCTGCGATGGAGATTGTAGGCACAAGTTTCGCGAGCGCGGGTACGGCCGTCTGGTCGGTGACGACGAAGCGGCTTGCGCTGTCGAGGCCGGCTGATTTTAGGAAGGCGTCCCAGTCGAAGCCGGGCGCAAATGCCTTGAGGTCCGCATAGCTCATCGCGCGCATGGACTCCGTGGCGCCGATCGAGCGGTCTTCGTCAGTGTGCGCCTGCGCTATGCGGTATTCGATATTGTAGATGCGCTGGGCGGTCTTGTCGGGGTCGGGCTCTCCAATCAGGCCAAGAATGGTCGAGATGTGCCGGCGGTAGGCGACCTGCAGCGCTGCCGATTGCAGGCCGCTATCGAGGTAGTAGCCGCGGTGCGGCATGCCGAGGCCGGCCTGCGATATCCACACCGCATTGGCGTCTGGATCGGCGGGCGATGCGGCGACGCCTGCATTGAAGGGGGAGTTGTATCCGATCACACCCATCAGGCGGGTGATATCGTCGAGCGTGGTTGCAGCGCGGATGCGTGAGAGGTGAGGACGGATCGGATCGAGCCCGCGCGCCTCGATTGTCTTCTCGTCGAGGGCAGCGGCATAGATGTCCGCGATCTTCTGTTCGATCGTTCCCTTTGCCGGGTGCGACGCGATGATCTCCTCGATCATCGTGCGGACTTCCCGCTCGGCCTGGTCGGCCAGTTCTTCGGCTGCGCCGAAGGACGCCTTGTCGGCCGGCAGCTTGTAGGTGACGAGCCACTGATTGTTCACGTAGCCGTAGAAGTCGTCGCCAAGGCGCGGGCGCGGCAGACGGGCTACGTTGGCCGGCATCTGCGTGACGAAATCGTCGGCCAGCTTAGGCGCTGCCGCGGTCGGCGCGGCGCAGGCGGCCAGCATGAGAGTCGCCGCGGCCAAAGCTGTCTGGCCGAGGCGTTTGAGCAGGCTGGCGATCAAGGGTGTTCCCGCGCTGGAATTCACCGCCACAACTCTTGTCGGCGGGCCGTCCAAGTCAAGCGCGCTCGCGCAGGTAAAAGAAAAGCCCGCGACCACCGGCCGCGGGCTTTGTCTGTTCCGTTGGAGGTTTGCGCCCTACCAGATCCGGACGCGGCCTTCCGGGGCGATATAGGCCTTGTCGCCTTCCTTCACGCCAAACGCGGTGTACCAGGCGTCCATGTTGCGCTCGGGGATCGAGCCGCGCGCGGCGGCCGGTGAGTGCGGGTCGGTCTTCATCTGGTTTATAAGGTCGTCATCGCGCTGGATGGCGCGCCAGACTTGCGCGTGCGCTATGAAGAAGCGCTGGTCGCCCGTGAAGCCGTCAATGACCGGAGCTTCCTTGCCATCCAGCGAGAACTTGTAGGCGGTGTAGGCCATCTCGAGGCCGCCCAGATCGCCGAGGTTTTCGCCCATCGTGAAGCGGCCGTTGACGCACTCTTTCGGGCTGGCGGGCAGCGGGCAGAAGGCGTCGTACTGGGCGGCGAACCTGGCTGTCGCCTCGACGAACTTCTTGTTGGTCTCCGGCGTCCACCAGTTGCGCACCTTGCCGTCGCCATCGAATTCGCGGCCCTGATCGTCGAAGCCGTGACCGATCTCGTGGCCGATCACTGCGCCGATTGCGCCATAATTGACCGCCGGGTCGGCGTTGGGATCGAAGAAGGGCGGCTGCAGGATCGCGGCCGGGAAGGTGATCTGGTTCGTCTGCGCGTCGTAGTAGGCGTCGACAGTTTGTGGCGTTATTGCCCACTCGCTGCGATCGACAGGCTGCTTCAGTCGCGCAACGAGACGGTCCCACTCGTATTTCTGGGAAGCGCGCATGTTTTCGAACAGCTTGCCGGGCTCGATGACTAGCTTGGAATAGTCACGCCATTTGCTGGGGAAGCCGATGCGGGCCTCGAACTTGTCGAGCTTCTTTATCGCTTCTGCGCGCGTGGCGTCGTCCATCCATGCGGCTGCATTGAGACGCGACTTGAGCGCGGTGCGCAGGTTCCCGACCAGTTCGTCCATCTTGGTCTTGGAGTCAGCGGAGAAGTGTTTCTGGACGTAGATCTCGCCAAGGCCTTCGCCGATTACTTCCTCAAGCCGAGACATGCCGCGCTTCCAGCGGTCACGCTTTTTTTCTGTGCCGTTGAGGGTTCTGGAGTAGAAATTGAAACCGGCGTCGTCGAAGGCTTTCGGCAGGTAGTTGGTTGCCCCGTTGACGAAATGGAAGGCGAGATACTTTTTCCAGTCATCGATCGCCACCGTGTCGACCAGCTTGCCACCGTCGCGGATGGCGGTCGTTTCGTTGACGACAAAATCGTTCGCGTCGGCGAGGTTGAGACCGCCGAGCACGACATCCCAATCGATGGCGGGCGCCAGTTTCTTGAGCCCGGCGCGGTCCATCGGGTTGTTGGCGTCCTTGATGTTGCGTTGGCGCTCGGGCGACCAGGCAACTTTGGCGATCTTCATTTCGAGCGCGATGGTTTTCAGGGCCGAGCCGGCGGGATCCTTGTCGCCGATCAGTTTGAAAATGGTGGTGACAAATTCCTTATAGGCGGCGCGGTACGCGTCGAACTTCTCGCCCTTGGTCTGGTAGTAGTCACGGGGCATGCCCAGGCCGCTCTGGTAGACCCAAACCGCGTATCGGGTGGGGTCGACCGTGGACACCTCGACGCTGACGCTGAAGGGCGCAACGTAGTCGGGTGTACCGAACAATTTCATCAAGCCGGCTTTGTCGAAGACGGCGTCGATGGCGGCAAGATAGGGCTGGAGCGGTTCCGTGCCACGCGCCTCAATGCCGGCTTCGTCCATCCATGCGGCGTAGAGATCGCCGATTTTCTGCTGGTTCGTGCCGGGTGCGCCCTTCGTCCTCGCGAGTTCATCGACGATGGCGCGGACCTGCGCTTGGGTCGTGTCGAATACCATCGTGCCAGTCGAGTAGCTGGCGCGATCGGCAGGCATCTGGAAGGTGTCGAGCCACTTGCCATTCACATAGCGGTAGAAGTCGTCCCCCGGCTTTACCGAAGTATCCATCTGCGCAAGGTCGATGCCGAACGCGCCGACGGCCGCCTTTACCGGTTCGGCGACGACAGGGGTGGCGGGGACGGGTGTTTCACCGCCGCAGGCCGAGAGCAGAAGGGCGGCCGCTATGCCGACGATAAGGACCGTGCGCATGGGACGCCTCTTCAAGCGCTGAAGCACAAATGAAGAGGCCGCCACCTTTGGGGTGACGGCCGCTTGTGGAAGTTACCAGATCCGGACCCGGCCTTCCGGTGCGATATAGGCCTTGTCGCCTTCCTTCACGCCGAACGCGTTGTACCAGGCGTCGATGTTGCGCTCGGGGATCGAACCGCGCGCAGCGGCCGGCGAGTGCGGGTCGGTGCGCATCTGGTTCACGAGTGCGTCGTCACGGATGGCGGCGCGCCACACTTGTGCGTGCGCCATGAAGAAGCGCTGATCGCCAGTGAAGCCGTCGATGACCGGGGCTTCCTTGCCGCCGAGCGAGAGGTGGTAGGCGGCGTAAGCCATTTCGAGGCCGCCAAGGTCGCCGATGTTTTCGCCCATGGTGAGGTCGCCCTTCACGCACTGGCCTTCGAGCGGGCAGAACGCATTGTACTGTGCGCCCAACTTGGTCGTGGCTTCCTTGAACTTGGCTTTGGTCGCTGGCGTCCACCAGTTACGGATCTTGCCGGCCTCGTCGTATTCCGAGCCCTGGTCGTCGAAGCCGTGGCCCATTTCGTGCCCGATGACGGCGCCGATCGCGCCGTAGTTCACGGCCGGGTCAGCGTTCGGATCGAAGAACGGGGGCTGCAGGATTGCGGCCGGGAAGGTGATCTGGTTCTTGGTCGGATCGTAATAGGCGTTCACCGTCTGCGGGTTCATGCCCCACTCGGTGCGGTCGACCGGACCTTTCATCTGCGCGATCTGGCGGTTCCACTCGAAGCGGCGACCGTTGCGGATGTTGTCGAACAGTTTGCCCGGCGTGACGGTGAAAGCGGTGTAGTCGCGCCATTTCACCGGGTAGCCAACGCGCGGATCGAAGGTGGCGAGCTTTTTCTGTGCTTCTGCTCGGGTCGGCTCGTCCATCCATTCAAGCGTTTTCAGGCGTTCCCCCATGCCGGCGCGGAGGTTGGCGATCAGCTCGTCCATCTTTGTCTTGGACTCGGGCGGAAAGTACTTCGTGACGTAGATCTCGCCAACGCCTTCGCCGATGAGTCCGTCGAGCAGGCCGATGCCACGCTTCCAGCGATCGCGCTGGGCTTCCTGGCCGTTGAGCGCCTTACGATAGAAGTCGAAGTTGGCGTCGTCGAACGCCTTCGTGAGGTATGCAGCGTTGTCGGATGCGATGTGGAAGGTGAGGTATTTCTTCCAGGCGTCGACCGGCTGCGTGTCGAGAAGCTTGGCGCCGTCGCGCAGGGCGGTCGTCTCTGCGACGACGAAGTTCTGCTGGTCGCCAAGGTTGATGCCCGCAAGGAAGACATCCCAATCCATGGCCGGGATCATTTTCTTCAGGCCCGCGCGGTCGACCGGGTTGTTGGTCGCCTGAACGTCGCGCTGACGCTCGTTCGCCCAATGGACGGTCGCGAGCTTGGTCTCAAGTGCGATGACGGCGTCGGCGGATTTCGCCGCGTCCTTCTCGCCGAGCAGTTCGAAGACCTTCGTGACATAGGCCTTGTAGGCGGCGCGGTAACCGACGAAGCGCTCGTTCTTGTCGAGGTAGAAGTCGCGGTTCGGCATGCCGAGGCCGGTCTGCGAGATGAAGACCGTGTACTTGTTCGGGTCGACCGGGTCCGGCGAGATATATGTGCCGATCGGGCCGGAGTAGTCGATATTGCCCATCAGCTTGATGATGTCAGCCTTGGTCTTGGCGGCGTTGATCGCGTCGAGGTCGGCCTTGATCGGCGTGATGCCGGCGGCTTCGATCGCGGCTTCGTCCATCCACGAGTTGTAGAGGTTGACGACCTTCTCCTGCACCGACCCGGCGGCCGGCGGCGTCTTGGTCAGCTCTTCGAGAATGCTGCGCACGTCGTCCTCGGCCTTGTCGCGCAGGCCGTCGAACGCGCCATAACGCGTCTTGTCGGCAGGCATCTTGAAGGTCGCGAGCCATGTGCCGTTTACGTATTTGAAGAAGTCGTCGCCGGGCTTCACAGCCTTGTCCATCGCCGTAAGGTCGATGCCGAACGTGCCAATGGCGGCTTTCGGTGTCTCGACAACTGCTGCGGGTTTCGCTGGTTCGGGCGAGCAGCCCGCAAGAAGTGCAAACGCCGAAGCGGCGACAAGCAGGGACATTCTCATGAAAGGCGCCTCTGGAAATGATCTTTGCCGTCGAAGGCGGCATTGGGCTCGATTTGTCCCAGCAAAACCGACGTGTCAACGTGATTTATCGTAAAACAATATGTCGCCACCGACGCGCGCGACAGGCGCCGAGGATCACCGTAGATTGCCCGCATGACCGACAATTCGATCGCACAAGCCCTTCCCCAGACGCAGCGTTCCGCCCGCGCACGCGATTTGAGAGCCGTTGCTGCTGCAGGGATCGGCGTCGTTCTCGTGCTGGCGTTGTTCGGGCAGCTTGGTTGGGTCGCTGCGGTTGCTGGGGCGTGTGCCATCGCGGGGGCGGGGGCCCTGTGGTTCTACGGCACATCGAATGCGGCCGAAGTGCTCGCCGATGATCCGGATGCGGCGATGCTGGCGGCGCGCCGGCTGGCCGAGCAGGAGAAGGCGTTCCGCGTGGCGCTGGTCCAGGCGTTGCCCGAGCCCGCCGTTTACATTGATGCTCAAGGGCGAGTGGAAGCGGCTAATTCCAGCGCGCGCAAGGCGTTCCGGTTTGTGGGCGCTGAGCCGCAGCTGACGGCTGTGGTGCGTCGCCCGGAATTGCTGGATGCGGTGGCGGATGCGCGGCTGCGGCGCGAGCCGCAATGGTTCGAGTTTGTCGAACGCGACGAGACGGATCGCTATTTCTCGGCGGTGGCGGCGCCGCTTGGGGCCGGCATTCTGATCAGCATGCACGACCTGACAGACATCAAGCGGGCGGAGTTCGCGCGCGTTGATTTTCTGGCCAATGCCAGCCACGAGTTGCGTACACCGCTAACCTCATTGTCGGGCTTCATCGAGACGCTGCGCGGGCCGGCGCGGGACGATGCCGAGGCGCGCGACCGCTTTCTGGAGATCATGCAGGGGCAGGCCGAGCGTATGCGGCGGCTGATCAGCGACCTGCTGTCGCTGTCGCGTATCGAGCTGGTCGAACATCGCACGCCAGATGGCGCGGCAGACCTCGCCGCAGTGATCAGGGAAACCGTGGCGGCGCTCGGGCCGGTCGCGGGTGAAAAGGGCGTGACCGTCCGTGTCACAGGCGCCGAGCAGCCGATCCTTGTTACAGGCGTGCGCGATGAACTGGCGCAGGTGGCGCAGAACCTGATCGACAATGCGGTGAAGTATTCCGAGAAGGGCGGCGTTGTGGACGTCGCTCTAACGTCCGGATTGTCGGGAGATGCGGCTGCGGCGCGCGCGGGACGGCTGTGGGAAGAAGCGGGCCACATGTCGATCGTCTCGGCGGCCCAGGTGGCGCAGGGCGTGTGCGCTTCGCTGCGGGTGACGGATGCCGGGCCGGGGATCGAGCGCCAGTATCTGCCGCGCCTGTCGGAACGCTTCTACCGCGTCGATCCCGGGAGAGGCCTGCGGCCTGGCACGGGACTGGGCCTCGCCATTGTGAAGCATGTCGTGCAACGCCATCGTGGGAGCTTCCTGGTCGAAAGCGAACCGGGACGCGGTTCGGCGTTCGGGGTTGTTCTGCCGATGGTTCCCCTGCCATGATACGCTAAAGCCGGAAGCTGTTCCGGCCGCGAGGCGTCGTGAGGGAGGACTTCGTAGTCTGACCTTTGAATAAGGCTGGATGTCGATGATCAGGTCACGCGTATTGCAAGCGGCGATGATGAGTGCGGCGTTCGCCGGCGCCTTCGCGGTGCAGGGGTGCGCCACCACCACAGCCCATGACCCGTCCGCCAT
>CALRWU020000144.1:0-7332 GCA_943371945.1 Azorhizobium sp. AG788 | reverse complement strand
GAAGCGGAGAGCCGGGAACCATCGGGCGGCGTGGACAAGCAGATGAATGGGTCCCGGACAACGCTTCGCGTTTCCGGGATGACAAAAAGAGCGGACGACCAGCATGAGCCAACTCGCCACCAAGTGGGTCTATGATTTCGGCGGCGGCGCGTCGGATGGCGATGCGTCGATGAAGAACCTGCTGGGCGGCAAGGGGGCGAACCTTGCCGAGATGTCGAAGCTGGGCCTGCCGGTGCCGCCGGGGTTCACGATCACGACCGAGGTCTGCACGGTCTTCTACAAGAACAAGCGGAAGTATCCGGACGATCTCGATGCGCAGGTGAACGACGCGCTGCGCGCGCTCGAGGGGCGGACGGACAAGAAGTTCGGCGATGTGCGTAATCCGTTGCTCGTGTCTGTGCGCTCGGGTTCGCGCGCGTCCATGCCGGGCATGATGGATACGGTTCTGAACCTCGGCCTCAATGACCAGACGGCTGAAGGCCTCGCCAAGCTCTCGGGCGACCGGCGCTTTGCCTATGACAGCTATCGCCGCTTCATCCAGATGTATTCCAACGTGGTGCTGAATATCGGCCACGACACGTTCGAGCACATTCTCGACGACTACAAGGAAAGCCGCGATTTCAACCTTGATACGGACCTGGGCGCTGAAAGCTGGATCGAGGTGATCGCACTCTACAAGAAGGCGGTCGAGAAGAAGATCGGCCGGCCCTTCCCGCAGGAGCCGAAGGACCAGCTCTGGGGCGCGATCGGCGCGGTGTTTGCGTCGTGGATGAACGATCGGGCGATCACGTATCGGCGTCTGAACGATATTCCGGAAAGCTGGGGTACGGCCGTCAACGTGCAGTCGATGGTGTTCGGCAATATGGGCGAGAGCTCGGCCACGGGTGTGGCGTTCACGCGCGATCCGTCGACCGGCGAGAAGCGGTTCTATGGCGAGTACCTGGTCAACGCGCAGGGCGAGGATGTGGTGGCGGGCATCCGCACGCCGGCGCCGATCTCCAACTCGCGCAAGGCGGATCTGAAGTCGGAAGACCTGTCGCTCGAAGAGGCGATGCCGGAAGTCTATGCGCAGCTGATCGCGGTCGCGGAGCGGCTGGAGAAGCACTATCGCGACATGCAGGACATCGAGTTCACGGTGGAGCAGGGCACGCTCTACATGCTGCAGACCCGCAACGGGAAACGCACGGCGCATGCGGCGCTGAAGCTGGCGGTGGACATGTGCCGCGAGGGGCTGATCACCGAGAACGAGGCGGTGCTGCGGCTCGACCCGGCGCAACTCGACCAGCTGCTGCATCCGACGATTGCACAGGATGCGGTGCGCGATGTGTTCGTGAAGGCCCTGCCGGCCTCGCCCGGTGCGGCTGTCGGGCAGATCGTGTTCGATCCGGCGGAAGCGGTGGCGATTGCCGGGTCCGGCAAGCCGGTGATCCTGGTGCGGATCGAGACGTCGCCGGAAGACATTCAGGGCATGCATGCCGCCAAGGCCATCGTGACGGCGCGCGGGGGCATGACGTCTCACGCCGCTGTGGTGGCGCGCGGCATGGGCCGGCCGTGCGTGTGCGGCGCAGGCGCGATGCAGATCGATGCGGCGAAGGGTACGGTGAAGGTTGGCTCGCGCACGCTCAAGAAGGGCGATGTCATCACGGTGGATGGCGCCAAGGGCGAAGTGCTGGTCGGCTCGGTGAAGATGGTGGAGCCGGCGCTCGGCGGCGATTTCGGCGCGCTGATGGTGTGGGCTGATAAAGTGCGCCGCATGAAGGTGCGCGCCAATGCCGAGACGCCGCTGGATGCTGAGACCGCACGCAAGTTCGGCGCGGAAGGCATTGGTCTTTGCCGCACTGAGCACATGTTCTTCGATGCCGAGCGCATTGCTGTCGTGCGCGAGATGATCCTCGCGGAACGTGAGGGTGGGCGCCGGCGTGCGCTGGAGAAGCTGCTGCCGATGCAGCGGGCGGACTTTGCAGCGATCTTCCACATCATGGCGGGCCTGCCGGTGACGATCCGCCTGCTGGATCCGCCGCTGCACGAATTCCTTCCCCACAAGGAAGAGGAGATGGAACAGGTCTCCAGACAGTCCGGCGTGCCGATTGAAACGCTGAAGGCGCGGGCGGCGGAACTGCATGAGTCCAACCCGATGCTGGGCCATCGCGGGTGCAGGCTCGGCGTCACCTTCCCGGAAATCTACGAGATGCAGGCGCGGGCGATCTTCGAAGCGGCCTTGGATGTCGCGAAGGAGACCGGCAAGGCGCCCGTGCCGGAGATCATGATCCCGCTTGTCGCCACCCGGAGAGAGCTCGAGCTCATGCGCACCGTGGTGGTGCAGACGGCCGAGCGTGTGTTCAACGAGCGCAAGGCGCAGGTCGAATACCTGGTCGGCACGATGATCGAGCTGCCACGTGCAGCGCTGCGGGCGGGGGAGATCGCCGAGGAGGCGGAGTTCTTCTCGTTCGGCACCAACGACCTGACGCAGACGGCGCTTGGCATTTCGCGTGATGACGCCTCGCGCTTCCTCAAGGTCTATGAGGAGAAGGGCATCTACGAGAAGGACCCCTTCGTCTCGATCGACCGCGATGGCGTGGGCGAGCTGGTGCGGATCGGGTGCGAGCGCGGGCGGGCGGCGCGGCCGCGCCTGAAGCTGGGCGTGTGCGGCGAGCATGGCGGCGATCCGGCCTCGATCTTCTTCTTCGAGGAATGCGGGCTCGATTACGTGTCGGCATCGCCCTTCCGCGTGCCGGTGGCCCGCCTCGCGGCGGCGCATGCGGCGCTGGCGAAAAAGCGGTAAGGCTGCGCGCCCTTCTTGAAACGGTCTCCGCATGAGCGCAGCGTCCGCCGCGGCTGGGGATTCGGGCAGAGGGGCGGTCATGAAGCTCGTTAGTATGCTGGCAATGTCAGCGGGCCTTGTCCTGGCGCCTGTGGCGCAGGCGCAGATCAGCTGCCAGCACGTCGGGCACCTCAACGAAGCGGCGACTGACGAATTCGATGGCGTCGTGGGCGATGAAACCGACACTGACGACATATACGCGTCGACCTATTCACTGGGCGACGGCAGCGGCTGCCAGATCACCTATGACGTGTCGACGACCTATGCCTGCTCATGGGTCTTCGACAGCGCTGCAGCAGCCACGGCCAACTATGGCGCCCAGTCGCGTGCGCTGGCGGAATGTGTCGGCGCGTGGGAGCGCAGCGCGATCGACGCCGGCTC
Organism: Azorhizobium sp. AG788; assembly: GCA_943371945.1. Classification (GTDB taxonomy): domain Bacteria; phylum Pseudomonadota; class Alphaproteobacteria; order Caulobacterales; family Hyphomonadaceae; genus UBA7672. The sequence continues at coordinate 4,130 of CALRWU020000144.1, read as the reverse complement.
GCCCGCGGAAGGGCTGAACACGCTTGAGGGCGTCTCGTTCTTCAGCACGGATGATGACGAGGCCGAGCTGACCTGGTTCGCGTATGTCGAGGAGCACGCCGACGCTGACGTGCACGACTGGCATGTGTGGGTTGGCCTCGACTACTTCTGATCAGGCGAGGCTGGGGGCGTCGGGCTCCCTCGCGGGGGATGATGCGTGGCCATCGCAGTGCATGCTTCCAGATGCTCCAGCGGGCGTGCAGGCCGCTGATGGCAGGCTGACGCGGTGACTGTGGAATTTATCCACAGGAGAGCGTTTCCCCAGGGTTCAGGGCCTTTTTCGTTTCAAATCGACGTCAGCGGGATTCCTGGCCGGGTGTTGCCCTCGGGCCGCTTAACCCTATCTCAACCGTTCGGCTCCGGCCGACGGCATTGAAAAGAGGGGCTATTCGTAAACGCCGAAAGTTAACAGCTCGCCCGCTGGTTGAAGCGGGTCTCCGGCCCCCCCGGTGGCGCCCAAATTGCGGGAGCTGAGTCAAGAACTTTCCGGGCTTGCCCGGTAACAAAGGGCCCGTTAGGGCGGCTGACGTCGCAAAGCCAAGAAGAAGAAAGCGACGGGGTGTTGGTTGGAGTGTCACTTCTGGGCGCGCGCGGGCGCCCACGCCGAATTGTCGGTTAACGAAGGTAAAGGGAAGCTCGGAGTGTTAAATCTCCTGAAAGCTCTAGAACCTATGTTTGTACACCTGAAGGCGGCGACGACTGCCGTCATAGGATGGTGGACGAGCATGTCGGAGGCCGACAAACGCCAGGCGAGTCAGCGTGCGCTGACTATCGGCGCTTGCGCAGCGGTGTTTGCGTTCGGTGGCCCGCTGGTCAGCCAGCGCTTCGGCGCCCAGAAAGCCCAAGAGACATATCTCAACGAAGCCGCGGTCCTGGCCGAGTCCATTGCCGCCGACGTCCATGATGTTCACGCCGACCTGCGCCCTGGCATGTTCAACGCACGCGCAGATGTCACCTCGCTGCCGCAGGCTGCTTCACTTTTCACCGACGCGACCAATGACCAGCTCACCGGCGGGCTGACGATCCGAGCCCGTGACAGCGAAGCGCTGCATGGCCTGGTCAGCTTCACGCTGGACGATCTCGGACCCTTCAAGGGCACGGACAAGCAACTCGATTGCCTTGCCCGGGCCGTTTACTACGAAGCCCGCTCGGAAGACTCGGTTGGCCAGATGGCCGTCGCCGAAGTGGTGATGAACCGCGTGCGCGACCCGCGTTTCCCGAAATCGATCTGCGAAGTGGTCTATCAGGGCCAGTACCGCAATACGGGCTGCCAGTTCACCTTTACCTGCGATGGTTCGGTGCGCCACAAGCCGTATGGCGGCGCCTGGGACCGCGCCAAGAACGTCGCGCTTCATGTCATGCTGGGCCTCAACACGCCCGTCACGAACAACGCCACGCATTATCATACCGACTATGTGAATCCGTACTGGGCGCCGAGCCTGGTGGAGACCGCATCGATCGGAACGCACATCTTCTATCGCTTCCCGAAGACGACCAAGGAATGGTCGAATGCGCGGATGGCGCTGGCGGCGCGTCACGAGCATGACGAGTCGATTGCGGCGTTCGAGGACGTTGACGGGCTCGAGGGCGTACCGCCGCCCGCCGAGATCCAGCCGGATGGCTCCCTGATCGCAATCTCGCTTGATGCGGATACCCCGGTGGCGATTGCGACCAAGGCTCCGCTGCCGCCGGTCGACGATCGTCCGCTCTAACGCTCAATCTTCGTAGTCGAGGCCGATGTCGAGGTTAACCGCCGAGTGCGTCAGCGCGCCTGCGGAGATGAAGTCCACACCCGTCTGCGCGATGGCTTTCACAGTCTCGAGGCGCACGCCGCCTGAAGCTTCGGTCTTGGCCCGGCCCGCGATCAGCGCCACGGCTTCCTTCAGCAGCGCCGTGGACATGTTGTCGAGCAGGATTGCGTCCGGCTTGAAGGGCAGGGCTTCTTCGATCTGCGAAAGGCGATCGACCTCGATCTCGATGGCGCGGAGATGGCCCACGGCGGCGCGGGCGCGCTTCATCGCGAGGGCGACGCCGCCAGCCGCTGCGATGTGATTGTCCTTGATGAGAATTGCATCATCGAGGCCAAGGCGGTGATTGACGCCGCCGCCGAGACGCACGGCGCGTTTCTCCAGAGCGCGGAAGCCGGGGGTCGTCTTGCGCGTGCAGGTGATGCGGGCGTTCGTGCCGGCAGCCTCAGCGACGAATTTCGATGTCAGCGTCGCGACGCCCGAGAGCGGGCCGATGAAGTTGAGCATGACGCGTTCTGCCATCAGGACGGAACGCGCGGAGCCTTCGATGCGTGCGAGCGGCGCGCCCTTCTGAAACTGCGCACCTTCCTCGGTCAGCGTGGTCCACGTCGCTTGCGCATCGACAAGGCGCAGGGCCAGGCGCGCGGCGTCGTAACCGGCAGCGATGCCAGGCTCGCGCGCGCTCATCAGCGCCTTCATCCGCGTGGAAGAAGGGATGACCGCATCGGTCGTGATGTCGCCGCCGCGGCCGAAATCCTCTGTGAGCGCGAGACGCACAAGCGGTTCGATGACCACATCCGGCAGTGGCGGTATTGGAAGATGATCGGTCACGTCAGGCTCCGGCCGCGATTGCGGAATGCTGGATCAGGGGAAGGCCGTCACCGCCTTTGCGCATGAAGGTGCGGTGTGGCGCTGCGTGTTCGGGATAGTCGCTGCGATAGTGCCCGCCACGACTTTCCTTGCGCGCGAGCGCGCCAGCGGTGATGAGATGAGACGCGACCAGCGCGCGGGCCTCGCCGACATTGGTTTTCGCAGCGGCGATCCAGTCGAGCGTCGCGCCGAGGCCGGCTGCATCGCGCACGACGCCGACCTGTCCGTGCATGCGCTTGCGCAGTTCGACCAGCGACAACTCGTTGAGTTCCGGCGGCGCGACGGCCGTCGACGCGCCGGCTTCGGGCAAGTTGGACTCGCGGAGGCGGCGGGCGGCGCGTTCGGCGAAGACCACGGCTTCGAGCAGGGAGTTTGAGGCGAGGCGGTTGGCGCCGTGTGCGCCGGTTGAGGCGGTCTCGCCGCAGGCGGAGAGCCCTTCGAGCGAGGTTCGCGCCCAGAGGTCGGTGACCACGCCGCCCATGTGATAGTGCATGGCGGGAGCGACGGGGATCGCCTGTTCGCGCGGATCGATGCCTGCCGAGCGGCAGGTTTCGAACACGGTGGGGAAGTGATCCGGGAAGTGCGCGCCGATGGCGGCGCGGCAATCGAGGAAGGCGCCGCGGCCAGCGGCGCGTTCGGAATGGATGGCGCGGGCGACCTCGTCGCGCGGGGCGAGATCAGCGAGAGGGTGATAGTCGGCCATGAAGGCGCGTCCGGTGCGATCGACCAGTTTTGCGCCTTCGCCACGCAGGGCTTCGGTGGCGAGTGGGGCAGGGTCGCGGCCGATATCGATGGCGGTGGGGTGGAACTGCACGAACTCGGGGTCGGCGATCAGCGCGCCTGCCGTGTAGGCCATCGCCGTTGCATCGCCCAGCGACGAGCGCGGGTTGGTGGTGATGGCATAAAGACCACCGGAGCCGCCGGCGCAGAGCACGGTCTCGCGCGCATGTAATTCAATCGGCTTGCCGGCGGCGTCCTGCGCCAGGACTCCCGCGATGCGGCCATTTGTGTCCTGCAGGAGCGTCAGCGCCTTCACTCGGTCGATCACCTCGATATGGGTGGAGGCGGCCACGGCGTAGGTAAGCGATTCCATGATCGCCTTGCCGGCAAGATCGCCCGAGACGCGCGCAACGCGGGCGCGGGAGTGAGCGGCTTCGAGCGAGAGGGCGAGTTCGCCGTCTGCCGTGCGGTCGAATGGTACGCCGAGCTCGAGCAGGTCCCGGACGCGGTTGGCGCCTTCCTCGGCAATCAATTGGGCGACGACAGGATCGACGATTCCGGCCCCGGCGGCGATCGTGTCGATGGCGTGAAGCTCGGGATTGTCCTGCGGTGACAGCGCAGCGGCGAGACCGCCCTGCGCCCACGCCGACGCCGCAGCCTGTCCCAGCGGCGCGAGCGCGATGACGGTGCAGCGGCGCGGCGCGAGCTTCAGCGCGAGGAAGAGCCCGGCGAGGCCACCGCCGACGATGAGGA
>CALRWU020000143.1:0-7334 GCA_943371945.1 Azorhizobium sp. AG788 | reverse complement strand
TAGGCGAACAGAAGTTCACCGCGCGCCAGTTTCGGAAGAAGCTCGGCCTTCTGGGCGGCCGAGCCATTCTCCGACATGTTCATGCCGCCGTAGAAGGCGCAGTGGATGAAGGGGCCTGCGAGGAAGGGGCCGGCGCGGGCCAGCTCCTCGATCACGGCCACGGCGGCGACGATGTCCTGTCCGAGCCCACCATGCGCCTCGGAGATGGTGAGGCCGCAGACGCCCATGTCCGCGAGTTCGCGGAACAGGTCGCGTGGCCAGTCGTGCGCCTTGTCCCAGGCGCGGCGTTTGTCGCGCGGCATCTTGTCGGCGACGAAGCGGCGGAGCTGGCGACGGATCTCGGTGACGTGGCCGGGCTCGGGGAGGGTGTTCTCGATCATCAATCGCCCGTGAGGTTTGGCGTACGTTTCTCGACGAAGGCCGAGACGGCTTCGCGACGATCATCGAGGGAGTTGGAGACGAGTTCGTAGGCCATTGCGGCGTCAAGCACCTGCGCGGCGAGCGCGCGGAGGGGGATGTTGGCGGAGACCTTGGTCCAACGAACGGCCATCTTGGGATTGGCAAGGATGCGCGCGGCGATCTCGGCTACCTTGCTGTCCAGGGTTTCCTGCGGAACGACATGATTGATGAGGCCGATCGCGTGGGCGCGTTCGGCGGTTAGCATCTCGCCGGTCATCAGGAACTCCTTGGCGCGGGCGTAGCCGAGAAGCTGTGGCCAGATGAGCGCCCCTCCGTCCCCGGCGACGAGGCCGACCTTGACGTGGGGGTCGCCGATCACGGCCTTGTCGGAGGCGATGATGACGTCGCACAGCAGCGCGATGGTGGCGCCGAGGCCGGCGGCTGCGCCATTGAGGCGGCAGATGAGCGGCTTCTCCATCTCAAGCAAGGAGGTGACGATGCGCTTGGCCTCCGGCGCGATGGCGCGGAAGCTGCGGTGATCCTCGATGTGCTGCTTGAACCAGGTGGTGTCGCCCCCGGCGCAGAAGGCGCGGCCGGCGCCCGTGAGGACGATGAGATCGCTGTCGGGGTCATCCTGCGCGTCGAGGAAGATGCGCGATAGCTCATGGTGCATGACGCCATCGACGGCGTTCACCGGATTGGGTGCGGTGAGCGCGAGTGTCAGGATCCGTCCATTTCGCGTTGCGACGATCCGCTCGTATCGGGAAAAATCCGGCGTCATGTTGTGCGTCCTCAACCTGGCTCCGGCCCGATCTCGACTATTCGACGACCGAAGGCGCTGTCCGAAAAGAGATCGATGAAGGCCTGAGGCGCAGACTCCAGGCCGCGATACCTTCGTTCACGGACTTTCACCTCGCCCCGTTCAATCATCGCGCCGAGGTCCTCCTGTGCGGCAGGGAAGGCCTTGAGATCGTCGAACACCACAAGCCCTTCCATCCGGAGCCGGCTGGCTATGAAGTAGCGGGTGTTCGTGATGCCGGGCACAGCGCCGTTTGCGGTGTTGTAGTCTGCGAGCTGGCCCGAGATGACGATCCTCCCGCCGGGCCTCAGAAGGGGAATGACGGCGTCGATCATCGCATTTCCGACATTGTCAAATAGCACATCGTAGCCCTCGGGGCTCGCCGCCTTCAGGTCAGCGACAAGGTCGTTCGTTGTCTTGTAGTCGACGATTGCATCAAGCCTTGCCTCCTCGCGCAACCATAGCGCCTTGTCCGCTCCGCTTGCGGTGCCAACCACGCGCGACGCGCCGAGACTGCGCGCAACCTGCGCTGCTGTCGCACCGACAGGGCCGGCAGCTGAGGTCACCAACACCCGATCGCCGGGCTTCAACATGGCGACGCGCTTCAGGCCAAACCATGCCGTCATCCCCGGGACGCCAAGCACGCCAATCCAGTAAGACAGCGGGAGCCGCTTGTGGGGAATCTTCTGGATGTAGCCGCGTCCGGTGAAAATCGCGTGCTCGGCCCAGCCCGCCCCCGTCGCCACGATGTCGCCGACGTCAAAGCGCGAATTGGCGCTTTCGATAACCTCGCCTACCGCAAACCCGTCGATCGGGTCGCCGATTCGCAAGGGCGGCGCGTAGCTTGCGCCTGAAGACAGACGCGAACGCGTGCCCGGGTCGACTGAACAGTAAAGTGTTCGGGTCAGAACCTGCCCATCGGAGAGCGCCGGCAAGGCCACGTCTTCGACTCGAAACGTATCCTGTGTCGGTACGCCCACCGCCTGTGCGGCCAACACTATACGACGTGACGTGCTTGGACGTTGCGTCATCCGATGTCTCTGTCCTTCTACTTATGCGCGACTGGACCCGAAGCTGGACTCGCGCCGAGCGGAAGTCCATCGCCGACACTCCGGTTCGATATCCGGCGGATTCCCGCGCCCGAAAACTCGGGACGGATTTCGCAGGATTTCCTGTGCGAGCGAGTGGTTTTGGCTCAACTCCGAGCGCCCTTGATGCCGCCGCCCGTCTGCCCACTCCCGCTACCGCTGTTACAGACGCAATCGACTTGTGTGACTTCCAGCGTTACTCGTGATCGCTCGCCATCAGGCGGGGGTCGGACGGGGAGCTTGTCAGGCGCGCATGCCAAAGGCCTATCGCGCTTTCATCAGCTACTCCCAGCAGGATGCCGTATGGGGCAAGCGCCTCCATTCCTGGCTGGAGAATTATCGCGTGCCGCGCGGCGTGGAGGTTGACCTGCCGCCAGCGCGTCGGCTTGGCCGTTTCTTTCGCGACGACGAAGAGATGGCTGCCGCTGCGGACATCGCGGTGACCGTTGAAGGCGCCATCGAAAACGCCGAGAGCCTGATCGTTGTCTGCTCCGCACGCTCCGCCAAATCGAAATGGGTTGCGGCGGAGATCCAGCACTTCCGGCGCACTGGCCGGGCCCGCAAAGTCTTCGCCGTCATTGTCGATGGCGTCCCGAACTCGGGCGATCCGGAAACGGAGTGCTTCCCGAAGGCGCTGAGGGCGGGTACCGATCCGGATGACCCGGACGCGCTGCCGATTGAGCCGCTTGGGCTGGACGTGCGCAAGGACGGCCGATCGCGCGCGACTGCGCGCCTTGCCGCCGGCCTGCTGGGCGTCGATTTTGACGATCTGTGGCAGCGCGAGCGTCGCCGCGCAGAACAGCGGCAGCGCCTGATCCTCAGCGCCTCCGCTGGCTTGACGATCATCTTCGCGATCCTGGCGAGCGCCGCGGTCTTCTTTGGGTTGCGCGCCACTGAAAATGCCAGGACGGCCCAGGTAAACCTCACGCGCTTTTTTGCCGAGCGCGCATGGGAAAGGCTCTCCGAAAGCAACAGTCTCGCTGCTGCACGCTATGCGATCGCCGGCATGCGCCTGTCACCGGAGAACGCCCATTCCTATCATGCCGTGCTTGGCGCCGTTCTGCAGGGAGCAGGCGAGAGTCTTCCATCTCTGATCCATGACGGACGGGTTCTGATGGCGACGTTCTCACCGGACGGCGCGCGCATCGTGACGGCGAGCTTTGACGGCACGGCCAAGATCTGGAGCGCCTCCGACGGCAAGCTCCTGCATGTTCTGGACATGAAAGCGGGCAGCGTGAACGCAGCCGCCTTTTCGCCCGACAGCCAGCGTGTCGCCATTGTCGCCGCGAATGGCGAGGCTTCGATTTGGGATGTTGGCGAAGGCAAGCTCATCGCGAAGATCAAGACCGGAAGCGAATCTTTGAATGTGGTCGCGTTCGCGCCGAGTGGACGGCAGATCGTCACCGCAGGCGACAAGGGCCTCGCCGGGATCTGGGATGCTGGCGACGGGCATCTGGTCGCTATGCTTGAAGGTCACGGCGCCAAGGTGTGGACCGCCGCCTATGCCTCGGACGGCGCCCGCATTGTCACGGCAGGTAGCGACGGCGCCGCCCGCGTCTGGAATGCGGAAACAGGCAAACTCCTTGCGACCCTCAAGGGGCACGCAGGCAAGGTCTATACTGCGGCGTTCTCGCCAGATGGCCGCCGCGTCGTCACGGCAGGCGACGATACGACGGCGAGAATCTGGGATGCGCAGTCTGGCAAACAGGTGATGACTCTGAAGGGTCACACGCTTGAGGTGTGGAGCGCCGTCTTCTCGCCCGACGGCGAACTGGTTGCCACCACAGGCGTCGACACGACGTCGCGCGTCTGGAGTGCGCGCGACGGGCGGTTGCTCGCGACCTTTACGGGTCACACGCTTCGCGTCCGTAGCGCGGCGTTCTCGCCCGACAGTGCACGCGTGGTCACGGCAAGCGACGATGGCACGGCGCGCATCTGGATTGCGCGCACGGCAGAACCGCTGGCGACGCTGAGCGGCCATGGCGCTGCGGTCTGGGGGGCAGTCTTCTCGCCGGATGGCGCTCACATCCTGACGGCCAGCCGCGACAACAGCGCCAAGATCTGGAATTCCGGCAATGGCCGCCTGCTCGGCGCCGGCCGGTCTCACATGCGCGAAGTCTGGTACGCGGAATTTTCACCCGATGGAAAGCACTTCGCCACCGCAAGCGCCGACAAGACAGCGAAAATCTGGGACGCAGCCAGCATGAAAGTGGTGCGGACGCTGGCCGGACACACGAATGAAGTCTCCGGCGCTGCCTACTCGCCGGATGGATCGTTGATCGCGACGGCGAGCAAGGACGGAACCGCCAGGATCTGGCGCGTTGCTGACGGTGGTGTGCTGACGACATTGGCAGGTCACACGGCCTGGGTGATCAGCGTGGCCTTTTCGCCCGACGGAAAGAAGCTTGTGACGGCGAGCGAGGATCGGTCGGCGCGGATCTGGGACGTCGCCAGTGGACGTCTCGAGAAAACCCTGGAAGGCCACCAGGACTGGGTCCGTGGCGCAGCTTTCTCATCCGATGGCAAGCGGGTCGTCACGGCAAGTGAGGACCGGACCGCGCGCGTGTGGGATGTTGCGACGGGAAATGTCATCGCATCGCTCAAGGGACATGGCGCAGGCATTGGCACCGCGCTGTTCTCGCCTGATGGCGCCCGTGTCGTCACGGCCAGCGACGATGGCTCTGCAAGGGTGTGGCGTGTCGGCGACGGGCGCGTGCTCGCAACGCTGAACGCAGGCAAGGGGTGGATATCCTCCGCTTCATTTTCTCCGGATGGCGCGCGCATCGTGACCGCGAACCAGGACAAGACTGCCAGCGTCTGGGATGCCGAAGATGGCCGTCTGCTTGTGTCGCTGACCGGTCACACCGATGCGGTCTACAGCGCGACGTTTGACGCGTCCGGAACGCGCATCATCACCGCGAGCGGAGACCGCAGCGTGAGGGTGTGGGATGTCGCAAGGCTCAGCCAGGCATGGCCGCAACTCGCGACCGATGCGTGCAATACGCTGCTTGGCGCGCTCGGGCGGAGGTTTTCGCAGGCCGAAGTCGAGGCTGACCAGTTGTTGGGCTCGGAATGGCCAGACGCAGCGCGCGATGTTTGCGAGGACGAGAAGGGTGCGGCTCCAATCGAAACGCTGCGCCGTCGCGCGGGTCTGCTGGCCGACGACGTTGTGAAGCAACCGGCCAGTGAAGGCCTCAGCCGTCCTTGACGGGGTCCTGCGTCGGGCGGCCATTGCCACCTGTGCCGCCACCGCCGCTGGATCCGAGTGGCGCAGTCTCAGGCGAGACTGCTGCGGGCTCCGTTCCGTTCGGGAGGGCGGGTTGAGCAGCAGGAGCTGCAGCGCCATCGCCAGATCCACCGCCACCACCGGCAGCAGCAGGCGTTTCAACCGGCATCACGTCGGGCGCTTCGGCATCGGAGTCGGCAGCCGTCTCGGCATCCTCGACGTCCGCCTCCACCGCGTCCGCGTCATGCGAGGGCGGTTGAGCGCTTGCCTCAAATCCCGTCACGCCGCCAATCGCCGAGAGCGCCAGCAATGATGCCGCCGTGACCGCCAGTCTCGATTGTTTTCGCATGCTGTCCCACCTCAAAGCGAAATCCCGCGTCGCGAGTCGTACGCCCACATGCGCGTATGCGGCAAATACAAAATGTAGCGCCAGCAGCCAAAGGCTGCGTCTAGGGATCAAGATTGATCTTCGCCTTCATCCACATGTCGACGAGCTCATAGCAGATCGCGATGCGGTCGAAATTCTTGCTCGGATCGTCGTTCTGGAAGGTGTCGAAATGGAATGTGCCTTCGTCGCCCTGGCCCTTGCAGCTCATCGCGACGAGTTTGGTGGGGCGAGTCAGCTTGAAGTCGAATTCGATGTCCGACACGAGATCTTCAAGTATGCCGCTGGCGTGAAGGTAATCCCGCGCGTCCCGCATTTCGGCGGTGGGCGCTGCGTAAGTCAGCTCAATCGGAATGCCCTTGCCATCTGTGTTGTTGACGAAGCCTTCTTCCACTTCGTCGTCAGTCGCCTTGAACTTCTCGGCGCAATTCCATTCCGGCTGAACGTACTGTTCGAAATCCTTGAAGCCTTCAGGGTCGCTTCCGTAAACGTAACAGATGATGTTGTAGGCGCGCTCAACCGGCGGCGCATGCGGGTCCGCTGACGTGTGCCCAGCGCCAGCCTTCAACCATCCATTGGCGGCGCCAATGATCTCATCCACGCCATCGGGGTCGTCCGCGTCCGGCACCAGCAGGATTGCGGCGATCTCGTCGGCATAGCGCTCGATGTCATCAATCGGCCAGGTCTTTGCGTTGATGCCCTGGATCTGGTTGAGAAGCAGATGCCCTGCTTCATGGTACGCCATAAAGCGAATGAAGCCTTGCACGACGCTGTTGGGCGCCTCTTGAGGCGCTTCCGCAAGGCTCAACTGCGTTGACACTGCAAGCGACAGGCCAATGCACGACGCCAAACGCAGCGCGCGAGCTGATTTCATGACCTGCTCCACCCCTTTGAAAGCAGGAAAGAGCACATCTGGCGAAATTTGTCATTGGGAGGTGGCAGTCACCAGCTTCGCAATGACCCTTTCCGGCGTTGCCCTCCTGCGTCATGCGATGGCCGGAATCACGCCTTGGCTTTCTCGGTTGGGGGATTGAGCTGGATCATGCGGAGGTTGAGGAAGCCAGCGATCGTGACCCAAGTCAGATAAGGGGCGAGTAGAAGGGCGGCCAAAGGGCTTGTCGGCGCGAACATCGTGATAACGATGGCAATCGACAGCCAAAGCGCCGTGACATCGATCAACGCGAGATCCATCCGCCTGCGTCCGAAGAACAGCCACGACCAGGCTGCGTTGATCGCCAGGGAGGCCCCATAGACGGCCAAAGCCGGCACGGCGTTTGATCCGGCTGTCTGCCAAACCAGCCAGCCAGCCGATATGTTGAGCAGGAAGATCAGCGACCAGATCACCGGGAATGCCCAGTTCGGCGGTGTCCAGCCGGGCTTCTTCAGGGACGCATACCAGGCGCCGGGCCGGAAGGCCCCGCCACTTGAGGCAGCTGC
>CALRWU020000142.1:0-7361 GCA_943371945.1 Azorhizobium sp. AG788 | reverse complement strand
GGTAGATCGCGCCCTTTGAAACGACCGTGATTTCGTCTTCCTTGCGGAGTTTCTCGCGCACTTCATAGGCCGCGATCGCGCCACCAAGTCCTGCGCCCAGTACGACGATGTGTGCCATGGATGTTCCTCCCGGGTTTCGCATCAACCGGTATTGACAATATATGCGAACAGCCGCATATGCGCAAGTATGCAAATAAAAGCTGCAGACATGGCAGAACGGGCGTCGGACGCCAGCGATCTCTTGAAGACGCTGGCAAATCCGCATCGTCTCATGATCGTGTGCCGGCTGATTGAGGGAGATCAATCTGTTGGCGGTCTCGCGGCCGACCTTGATCTGCAACAGACACTGGTGTCGCAGCATCTGGCAATCTTGCGGCGTCAGCGTGTCGTCGAAGCGAAGCGCGCGGGACAGACTATGCATTACCGCCTGAGCAGCGGTGTTGCGCGGGCAATCATCGAGACGCTGGCGACTCATTTCTGCGCGAGCCTCGCCGAACCCCTTCAAGCAAGTTGAGGAATTTTAGATGTTCAAGTCATCTACCGTACCGACAGAAACACCACAGCAGGTCCATGATGCCATGGCGCGGGGCGATATTGTCCTGATCGATGTGCGCGAGCCTTCGGAGTACGCGGCTGAGCGCATCCACGGTGCGATGCTTTTCCCGCTCTCGACCTTTGATCCCGCCGCTCTTCCCGACGCGGATGGCAAGCAGGTCGTGTTGCAGTGCGGCTCTGGAAAACGATCCGAGATGGCCTTCCAGAAGGCACGCGCCGCGGGCGTATCTGTTCGCGGTCACATGGGGGGCGGCATCATTGCCTGGAAGGCGGCTGGCCTTCCTGTTGTCTCGACCGATCCAGCGACCGGCGCCGTTCGCGATCGCCTGTAGGGAACATCGGGGATGGGCATGCGCTACCTGTTTGGAAGTTTGGCATTGGCGACCACGGTGCTCGCCGCTGGTTGTGGCGGGGCGTCGACGCAGCCACCCACAGCGGAGCAGGGCGCCGCGTCGGCCGCGCTCACCGTGACCGAGCGCACCGTCCCAGATTTTCGAATGGTGTCCGCCATTCTGACCAATCGTGATGTTGGCGACGCCCGCGCTCGGATTGGCGGTCGCATCACGCAGATCCTCGTAAAGGAAGGCGACAAGGTAAAAGCCGGCCAAGTCGTCGCTGTGATCAGTGACGATCGCATCTCTCTTGAAGCTGACGCTGCTGCGGCGTCCGTGAGGGCCGCTGAGGCGGCTAGCCAGCAAGCCCAGCAGGACCTGCAGCGCGCCGAGCGGCTCTTTACCAGCGGCGCCATCTCCAAGGCCGCAATTGATCAGGCAAGGTCGGCTGCCAAGGGAGCAGAAGCGCAGTCGCAATCTGCGCGCGCACAGGCCGGCGCCGCCCGTGCACTGAATAGCCAGGGGCAGGTCGTTGCCCCATCCGCTGGCGAAGTGACCCGCATTCCCGCTCCGCGTGGCGCCGTCATCGTGCCGGGGGAGGTCGTCGTTCTGATCACGACGGGCGCCCCCGTCCTCCGGATCGAATTGCCCGAGTCGGAAGCAGCCAACCTGAAGCAGGGGCAGTCCATCCGGTTCCTGAGCGACGACAGTGAAGAACCGCGGCTGGCGACGATCCGTCAGGTTTATCCTGCGGTGACATCGGGCCGCGTCATGGCGGATATCGACGCGTCCGGTATCGACCGTCAGCTTATTGGTGGTCGCGTGCGCGTGATAGCGCCGGCGGGCGAACGTCTGGCGATCGTTGTTCCCGATACCTACATCGATACGCGCTACGGAGCCGACTATGTTCGGCTGAGCCGAAAGGGCGGGGCAACGATCGAAGCCCCCGTCCAGCGCGGATCGCGCGTTCCGCTTGGGGACATGCCTGATGGCGTCGAGATCCTGTCGGGTCTGCGAGCTGGCGACGTCATCCTGCCGGTGGAGCACGCGTCGTGAAACTCGGCATATCGGGCAAGCTGACCGAGGCGACCATCCGCTCGCCGCTGACGCCTCTCTTCCTGCTCACAGCGATTGCGCTCGGCCTGCTGGCCCTCTTTACGATCCCGCGCGAGGAAGAGCCGCAAATCAGCGTGCCGATGGTGGACATCGCCGTCCGCGCCGATGGCCTCAAGGCGCCCGATGCCGCTGAACTGATCACCAAGCCGCTCGAAACCATCGTCAAGGCCATCGACGGCGTCGAGCATGTCTATAGCCAGACACAGGATGATGGCGTCCTCGTCACGGCCCGTTTCAAGGTGGGCACGGATCGCGACGATGCAATCCTGCGCATCCACGAGCGTATCCGCGCGAATTACGACAAGATCCCGACCGGCATTCCCGAACCGCTTATCGTCGGCCGCGGTATCAGCGACGTGCCCATCGTCGTGATTACCCTTGCTCCTGAAGCTGCAGCCGCGGATCGTTGGAACGATCAGGCGCTTTATCTGGTCGCAGAAGAACTGCAAACCGAGCTGGCCAAGGTCCAGGACGTTGGTCTTACCTTCATCGTAGGCGGCCGCCCGCAGGAGATCCGGATCTCGCCAGATCCGGGACGCATGGCGCTCTACGGCGTGCCGCTGAAATCGGTCATCGATACTGTCAGCAGCGCGAATGCGTCTTTTCCCGCAGGCGACTTGCGTAGCGTGGACAAAGTCCAGTCAGTCGCTGTTGGCAGCACGGTTGATACGGTTTCGGAGCTTGAGCTTCTCTCCATCCGCGCGGCCGACGGACGCGCCGTCTATCTCCGGGATGTGGCGGACATTTCCCTCGGCGCGCGTGAAGATCAGGCCCGAGCCTGGCGCTTTAGCCACGAAGCCGATGCTGTGCGAATGGCTCCGGCCGTAAGCCTCGCCATCGCCAAACGCGACGGGGCAAATGCAGTTGTGGTTTCCCAGGCGATCGAACAGCGCCTCCATCAACTGGAAGGTAATCTCATTCCCGAGGGCGTCTCTGCAAATATTTCGCGCAACTATGGCGAGACGGCGAACGAAAAGGCCAACGAGCTTCTGTTCCACCTTGCGCTCGCCACGATAAGCATCGTTGTGCTTATTGGCTTCGCCATTGGAGTACGAGAGGCGATCGTGACCGCCTTCGTAATCCCGACCACCATCCTGCTGACGCTCTTTGCGTCCAACCTGATGGGCTACACGATCAACCGCGTCAGCCTGTTCGCCATCATCTTCTCGATTGGCATCCTGGTAGATGACGCGATCGTCGTCATCGAGAATATCGCGCGCCACTGGGCCATGAAGGATGGCCGTTCTCGCTACCAGGCGGCAATCGAAGCCGTGGCCGAGGTCGGAAATCCCACGATCGTGGCAACCCTGACGGTGGTCGCAGCACTGCTGCCGATGATGTTCGTGTCCGGCCTCATGGGGCCATACATGGCGCCAATCCCGGCAAACGCTTCAGCAGCCATGCTGTTCTCGTTCTTCGTCGCGATGGTTCTGGCGCCTTGGCTCATGGTCCGCTTCGCCCGCAAGACACTAGCGCATGGTGGGGAAGGGCACGGTGGGCATGATACTGATGGCGGCAAACTCGGCCGCCTTTACCGCAAGGTTGCGACGCCGATCATTGCATCCCGCAAGTCTTCGGTGATCTTCCTGATTGTCGTTGGCGTGGTGACGATTGCCGCATGCGCTCTCTTCGCGACCAAGACTGTGCGCGTGAAACTTCTGCCGTTCGATAACAAGTCAGAACTTCAGGTCGTCGTCGACCTACCCGAAGGCGCCACGATGGAAGCAACGGAGCGTGTGCTGATCGATGCAGCCGGCATCGTCAGCAGCATGCCGGAAGTGCTCGCGTCCGACGCCTACGCTGGCACGGCGTCCCCCTTCAATTTCAACGGCCTCGTTCGCCACTACTACCTGCGCAACAAGCCAGAGATGGGTGACCTTCAGGTAACCCTGGCGCCGAAGGACAAGCGCAGCAGATCCAGCCATGAGGTAGCCCTGGACATGCGCCAGCGGCTCAAAGCACTTGAGTTGCCCGAAGGGGCCTCCGTCAAGGTTGTCGAAGTCCCGCCGGGGCCTCCGGTGCTTGCGACCCTGCTGGCCGAAATCTACGGGCCGGATGCCGTTACACGCAGGGCGGTCGCGACCGAAGTCCGAAAGATCTTCAACAGCGTGCCTTACATCGTCGATACAGACGACAGCTTCGGCCAGCAGCGTCCACGTCTTCGCTTGACGCCGGATCGATCGCAGATGGATTTCTTTGGTGTTGCCGAAGGCGATGTCATGCAGTCCATCGCCGTCACGCTCAATGGTCAGGCGATCGGCTATTCCCATCGCGGGGAAGGCCGCAATCCCATCGGCATCGCTGTTCGCTTGCCCCAGTCTGCCCGCACATGGTCGAAGGGTCTGGCCGCGATGCCCGTCGCCCAGGCGGCGGACGGGTCGCGCCTCATCGAAATGGGCGAACTCGTTCAAGCGCGGGACGAGCTCGGCAGCTACCCTATATTCCGGCGTGATGGGCGCGCCGCCGAAATGGTCATGGCCGATCTGGCGGGCGCCTATGAAGCGCCGATCTACGGCATGCTGGATGTTCAGGCGGCCATCGAGGCACACGACTGGGGTTCTCTGCCTAAGCCTGTCATCAGCCTCTACGGTCAGCCCGACGACGAATCCAAGTCGACGCTGCTGTGGGATGGCGAGTGGGAGATCACCTACGTAACGTTCCGTGACATGGGCGCTGCATTCGCGGTCGCGATCTTCGGCATCTATGTTCTTGTCGTTGCCCAGTTCAAATCGTTCCGTTTGCCGCTGGTGATCCTGACGCCCATCCCGCTCACCTTGATCGGCATCGTCATCGGGCATGTCCTCTTCAACGCGCCGTTCACGGCCACGTCGATGATCGGGTTCATAGCGCTTGCAGGGATCATCGTCCGGAACTCGATCCTCCTGGTCGACTTCATTCGTCACTCCAAGGACACAGACAGGCCGCTACGCGACATTCTGCTTGAAGCTGGAGCAATCAGGTTCAAACCGATCCTGCTGACCGCTGTTGCTGCGATGATCGGAGCCGCCGTGATCTTGAGCGATCCGATCTTCCAGGGGCTCGCTATCTCATTGCTTTTCGGTCTGGCGTCGTCGACGCTTCTGACGGTGCTTGTGATCCCGGCCATCTATATCGCCACCCGGGATGACGACCGGCCAATTTCGAAAACGCGGACGCCTGATCCTCTTCCAAGTTCTCCAGTCATAGTGACGGAGAGCTGAGGCCGGTCTCTGGCCTGTCATTCGCCTCAGCAATCAAGAAAGGGAAATGCACCATGGCTACCAATGAAGGGACCCTCGACCGCGTACTTCGCGTCATCGTCGGCCTCGGAGTTCTGTCGCTGGCCTTCGTCGGTCCACAGACTCCGTGGGCCTATCTGGGCCTCGTCCCACTACTGACCGGCATCGTTGGGTTCTGCCCCGCCTATGCAGTTTTCGGAGTTCGAACCTGCAAGCTGCCGAAATAGGTCTAAGTTGTTGGCTCCTTGCCGGACACCTGCCGACAAAGCGGATGTGGGCCCGGCAGGACTCACAATCTCGCCAATTGTCATGCTTTCGTGTGTTTTCTGCCGATCCCCGCGCGTCGATACCAACACTTGTACCAACAGGCTTTTCGCGTCTTGTTTGCCGCTGCTTCCATCGATGCGCGCAGCAGCTCTATCCTCCTAAAGCAGGCCATGTCCAAACCGCTGATGCGGCCTCGGCCGCAATGTTACCAATGGCCGGAATACCCCTCGACTGCAGACAGTCAGAGCTCACATTACCTACGGCAGCACTCGGGCCCGAAGCGGACGTTTGTCATTCAAGCTTGGCGAGGCCCGAAACTCCAAGGGCAGGTCAGCGGTGGTCTGTTCAGCGGGGTGCTGTTTGCAGCAGGCGCAGCGCAGTATCAATTGCCTCGAGGCTTTGACGACGGGAGAGTTTGCGGCGGCTCGCCACGCGGACACCTTCATTTACCAGCATGAGATAGGCGGCGTATTCCGCTGCGCGTGCCGGAGAGTAGCCAGCCTCGCACAGGCACTCTTCGAACATGATCTGCAATTTTGTCAGCCATGCGCTGGCAGCTGCGGCCAGTTCGTCGTCCACGCCTGCGAGTTCGATGACGGTGTTGACCGCCATGCAGCCGAATCCTGCTTTCGATCCTTCAGCATGTTTCAGGCTGTGTTGCAGGAAATACCTTACTGCATCCATCGGCGGGTATCTGCCCCTGGTCTTCTGGACAATGGCAGCGGTCCGCTCCGCGAAAAGGTTGAGGCACTCGAGGTACAGGCGCCGCTTGTCTCCGAACGCGGCGTAGAAACTGCCGCGGCCAATCTTCATCTCATCCAGGAGATCCGAAAGTGATGACGCCTGGTAGCCGTTGCGCCAGAAGAGCATCATTGCGCTCTCCCTCGCAGTCATGATGTCGAACTCGATGGGACGTGCCATGGGTTATTATTGACTGAATGGTACAGAATGGCAATGATGGAATTTCACAACTGGTTTGATCACGAAAAACACCCGCCGGAGACCTCCGAATGAAGACGCGATGCACCGAACTGTTTGGCGTCAAGAATCCGATCGTGCAGGGCGGCATGCAGTCCGATCGACACAAACCGGCCGAGGCAGGCCGATCCCAAATAGTTCGGAGACCACCCGTGACCTCAAGACCTTCGGCCATTGCGCTGTTCGCCGCCGCCCTCTGCTCCGGGCCGCTCGCGAGCGCCCAGACCGTGGCCCCGGGCGTTGCCGCCGATGCCGGCGCACGCTCCTACGTTGCACCTCGCACTTCCTCAGGTCAGCCAAGTCTTGAGGGCAACTGGAACCACAATTCGTTCCTGATCCTTGAGGCTCCCGAAGGCGTGCCGAATCTCATCTTGTCAGAGGTTGAGGCGAAGACGATCGGGGACAAGATCATGAACGCCTTCGCGGACCGGCTGGAAAAAGCCCTGGACCCGGAACTTCCTGAGATCGCCCGTTCGACCGACGGCCTTGGCGTGGTCCGTGGGCAGCGGCGCTCGCGCAGCGTAGTCGAGCCCGCGGACGGCAAGCTGCCCTACACTGCGGCAGCCCGAAAGGAGATCGCCGACCGGAAGCCGGCGCCGATGGACAATCCCGAAGAGCGCCCGAACTGGGAACGCTGCTTGTCCAATCTTGGACTTACGCCGATGACCGCGATTGGCAACGGCAAACTCAATCCCTGGATGATCGTTCAGACCTCCGGCCATGTTGTTGTGCATACTGAGTATGGCGGCGAGACGCGCCTCATACCGCTCACGGACGCTCACATGCCCGCAGAAGTAAGACCCCAGTGGGGAGACTCGATCGGACGATGGGAGGGCGAGACCTTGGTGGTCGAGACCATTGGCCTTCCAGCCAAGGAACGCATACGCAGCGTTTC
>CALRWU020000141.1:0-7377 GCA_943371945.1 Azorhizobium sp. AG788 | reverse complement strand
GGCCCCTGTGAGCCGGACTTATCTCAAGGCCGTCAAGGACGCCGGCTGGTTCTAACCCGCGAAATCGCTTTCGATCTCGAAGTCGGGGCCGAGCGCCGTCCGCAGGCGCGGCAGCAGCGCGGCGATGCGCTCTCGGAACGGCGCGTCAGCTTCGTAGCCGAACGCTACGGGAGCGCCATCGGCGCCGGCGTTGGCAGGGTTGTCCCA
Source organism: Azorhizobium sp. AG788 (assembly GCA_943371945.1). Taxonomy (GTDB): domain Bacteria; phylum Pseudomonadota; class Alphaproteobacteria; order Caulobacterales; family Hyphomonadaceae; genus UBA7672. Next base: position 7,170 of record CALRWU020000141.1, on the reverse strand, counting down.
GTCGATCGTGGCGTCATAGTCCGCCATCAGGTGCATGAGGTCGGCGACGAGATCGCGCGGCAGCGGCACATCGTCGAGTTCGACAGCATAACCAAAGCGCTTCTTGGCTGGCGCGTCCCATGCCCACAGGCAGACGCCGGCGCCGGCCTCGAGGAAAAATCGCAGACGCATGTCAGATCCTCTCGTGGCGTTCCTGCCCGGCCAGCTTGTCGATGATCTCGGCGACGAAGCGGATATGGGCGCGCAGGCGATAGAGATCGTCGGTATAACTCACCGGCACTTCGACCTTGCTGGTCTCGGCCTGCAGGTCGGCGAGCTTGGCGCGCACCTCCGTACGTTCAACAGCGTTGTCGGCGGCGCGGCCGGCGGCCTCCAGTTCGCGGAGGTCGTTATACCAGACATAGATCTTGCGCCGGATGCGCCAGCGATAGAGCGGCGGCGCAGCGCGGATCAGCGGGATTATCAGCGTGATCAGCGGAATGGCGAGCACCCAGGCCCGCTCGAGGAAGTTGGCGACGCTGTAGGGAAAGATGCGGCGCAGGAAGCTGGGGCCGTTGTCGTAATAGCGGCGCGCCTCATCCGAGATCGGAATGTCGGCGAGCTGCGGCGTCGGGAAGCGGCCGGGATCGGCCAGCAGTGAACCGCCGCCATCCGCCGCGAGCGCCGCCTCGATCAGCAGGGACTGAACGGCGGGGTGCAGGTCTTCGCGCACCACAATCTGGGCGGCCGGCGCGATCAGCATCACATCTTCACGTGGCAGGATGTTCGCGAGGTCGATCACGCCGCGATAAAGGGTAACCTCATCGAGATAAGGGTGTCGCCGCGAGAGCGCATGCGCCTCCTTCATCGACAGGAGTTCGATCTGCGGATCGGCGATCAGCCCGGCGATCCACGAGGTCGTTGCGCCGGATACGACAACGGCGACATCGATCTCGCCTTTCTGGAGGGCGGCAGCTGCGGCCTGCCCCGCCAGCGGTACAGCGGTAAAGGCTTCGGGCTTCAGGCCGACCTCCGTAAGCAACAAACTGGCCAGCGCCCTGACGCCAGATCCTTCCGGCCCGATGGCGACACGGTGGCCTGCAAGATCCTGCAATTCCTCCACGCGCACCGACTTGCGGTGAAAGACCCAGAGCGGTTCGTAGAACACTGCGCCGATCGAGCGGACGCTGTCGTCCTTGGCGCCGGCGCCGGCGACGCCTGTCTGCACGATGGCGACATCGGCCTGACGCGACTTCACGCGCGCGAGATTGTCGACCGAACCCGCCGTCTCCTGGACGTCCACCGCAATGTCGAACTTGCGCAGTGTTGCGGCGTAGGCTTCGGCCGTTGCCGCATAAGCGCCGCCCGCCGCACCGCCCGCCAGCGTGATCCGCTTGGGCGGCGCGGGCGCCATGAACATGAAGGCGACCACGAGCCCAAGCACAACTATGGCGATTGGCGCGCCATAAACGCGCAGGAAATTCTTGATTGCCGCTGGTTTCATAATCTCGTCCGGACCGCCCCATTCAGGCGGGCGACACTAATCAGCAGCTGCGCGAAACGGGAAGAGGTGCTGCCGGCCTTTCAGGGGCCGGAGGGGGGCGGAGGCAGGTTAGCCGACCGGTCCGGGTCCATCACATAAGTCACCGCCCCGATAGCGAGTGCGGCCAGAATGACGAGAATCCAGGGCGGCAAGCGCAGCGAAGGTCCGCGCTTGGGCGGTTTTTGCGGCTTCGGCGGCGGCGGCTTGCGAAACTTGATGACATTGTCGTCGGCCAACGGTCTTCCCCCGCCACTTCCTTTGCGCCGTGCGAATACAGCTGCGGCCAACCACCCTAGCGCACGATACGGCGTCCCGCATCGGTCGTGTTCTTGGCGCCGCGCTAGTCCGCGCCCTTCAGCGGTTCGAACGGCCGATCCGGATCGTTCGGCAGGATGTTGTCGACATAGTCGCGCAGGTGATCCGTAACGGCCTGCGGATCACCCGCGAGATGTTCGGGCGGGATCTGCGGGCCAAAGGTCAGGTGGAATTTGTCGCCCTGCTTGTTGAGCAGTTCGCGGAACAGCGTGATGTCGCGCAGTTCGCGATTGATGCCGCAGAAGGCGTAGTACAGCGCGGAGTTCCGGCCTTTGATGTGGAGGGGCGTCACGGGCGCCTTGTTCTTACGCGCCAGTGAAACGGCGGTTGGCATCCACGGCTCGTCCACCAGCTTTCCCTGGCGCATCTGCGCCAGCGCTCCTGACGGAAAGATCAGCAACAGGCGTTCTCCCGCGAACGCAGCCGCGGCCCGGCGAAGCGTCTCGCGTGTTTTGGCGATCGAGCGTTTGTCCTGCACCCATTCGACAGGGATGATCACCTCGGCGAAGTGCGGGTTCACCCGGCACGCGTCGGCATTGGCCATGATCTCGATGTCGGTGCGAACCTGGTTCAGCGCCGCCAGGACGATGGATCCATCTGCAAGACCGGTCGGATGGTTTGCAACGATGACCGATCGACCTGTTTCCGGCACGCGCTCCATGCCGGTGGTGGTGACCTTCAGGCCCAGCACCTTGTCGAGATAGGCGAAGCATTCCTTGCCGGACGTGATCGTCTTGATGTGGTCAGCCCACCGCAACGCCTTGCGATAACCCAGCAGGGAATAAAGGGCAGGACGGACGACCGGCCACGACCAGTGGCTCACCCAGGATGGGCAGCGCTCCTCGATCATGATGTCGACGATATGCCCCGGGCTTGATTCGGGATCGATGAACGCGGAAAGTTCCTGATCTATCCGGGAATTTTGGGCATCCGCCACAGGATCAACCTCGACTCGCGGCGCGGGATGGTCCACTTAACGCCGTTAACCATTCGTAATCGCTAGCAAGCGAAACTCTGTCGCATACAATTCGTGATTGCGAAACGTAGAGAACTACGGTCGCATCGCAAACCGATCTGGAACGCCCGCTGAAGGGAGTTTTCGATCCTAGGGAAGCCGATGAAAGTCTTATGGGTGGAAGATCACGCCCGGGCGGGCGAGTTGCTGGCGGCGGCGGCGGCGGCGGCGTCACGGAGGCGATTTGGCATCGACCTCGTGATAGCGACCTCGCTGCTCGACGCCGAGCGCAAGCTGCGGCTCGAGCGGCTCGATCTTGTCGTGATCGACCTGATGCTTCCTGACTCTGCCGACGAAGACGCGACGGTCACGCGCATCGCCAGCATGGGAAAATTTCGCGTCGCCATCGTCTCGGCCAGCGAGCGTCGCGACGAGGTGATGAAGAGCCTGGTGCAGGCGGGCGTCGATTGCGCGCCGAAAGCCGTCGGCAAGGAAGAGCTGCCGCTCGGCGAATTCGTGCGCAGGCCAGAACTGTTCCGCGACTTCCTGCAGGCGCAGATGCCCGCTCAGCCAACTGGCGCAAAATCTGCTGCGGGTTGAACGCCGCTTTCTAAATTCCGCCCGATTGCCACGTCAGCCTGTCCGCACGTTTGGGGGGGCGCATGCAGTGGTTCAAGTACGTGCTGATCGGGCTGGCGCTGGTCTCGAGTGCAGGGGCCGCCATTGGGCAGACGCCCGAAGATGAAATCAAAATGCACGCCCTCATTGCTGACTGGCATGAGCGTGTCGCTCAATCTCCGGCCGACCAACCGTGGGCGCTGATGGCGCCGGGCGGGATCGAAGACGGTCCGGGCTATTCGGTTCCAGCTGACATGCACAGCGGATCGGCCGCCCTACGCGGACCTTTCCGCAACCACGAACTGGCCGCACGGGCCTTGCAGTTCAGCTATGACATCGATGCGCTGAAGGTGGATGCGCGTCTCGCGAAGGCGATCGTCTAGGAGCGCGGCTATTTCTACGCCTGGGCAGCGCAGAAGACTTACGAGAATGCCGCCGCGACACTGTTCGTGCTGGAAAAACAGGCCGACGGGGCCTGGAAAATCCTGGCCCACGACGCCAAGTCGATCGGTATCCCGCCCAACAAGATCACCGATCCGCTACCGGACCTGCGCGCGCTGCACTACCAGCGCTGCGGCGCCGCTTGCGATCCCGTGGCTGACGCCAGGAAGGCGGCGGAGTGGTAACGGTCGGCCGGCGCGACGCAAAACCGCTTCCCCTTCGACCCTGAACCCCGCTATGCGCGGAAGCAGATGACACGCGTCAAACAGCTCTACGCAGACCGCCTCGCCGACGGGCGTCTCGCGCCAGATCCGGCGCAGAGCGAAGCCATCGCGCGGCTGGACGATCTGGCGCGTGGGCTAGCGGCATCGCGGGGATGGTTCGGAGGCGGAAGCAGGACCCGCGGGCTCTACATCTGGGGCAAGGTTGGACGCGGCAAGTCCATGCTGATGGACCTGTTCTTCGAGGCGGTGACGCTGAAGGAGAAGAAGCGCGTCCATTTCCATGACTTCATGCTGGAGACGCACGCCTTCATCTTCGAGTGGCGCAAGCTGAGCACGAGCGAGCGGCGCAGGCACCCGGCTTATGTGCGGGATGCGGGCGATGATCCCATTGCACCCGCCGCCAAACGTATCGCCGACCAGGCGCGCCTGCTCTGCTTCGACGAGTTCCACGTCACGCAGATCGCGGACGCCATGATCCTCAGCCGTCTGTTCGAGCACCTGTTCGATCGCGGCGTCACGGTGGTGGCGACCTCAAACCGCAAGCCATCCGATCTCTATCTCAACGGCATCAACCGCGAACTCTTCCTGCCGTTCATCCGGCGCCTTGAGGAAGAAGTGGACGTGCTGGAGCTGAAATCCGCGCGCGACTTCCGGCTCGAACGCCTCACGGCAGCGCCGGTCTACTACGCGCCTCTGGGTCCGGAGGCAGATGCCGCGATGAACGCGGCCTTTGCGCGCCTCACCGCCGGCGCTGAGTTAGCGCCCGAAACACTCGACGTGCAGGGTCGCCAGCTACGCGTCCACCAGCAGGCTATGGGCGTTGCGCGCTTTACGTTCGACGAACTCTGCAAGCAGCCGCTGGGCGCCGCCGACTACCTGACCCTCGCGCGCCACTATCCGACCATCCTGCTCGACCGCGTGCCGCAGATGGGCGCCGACGAGCGCACCTGGGCGGCGCGCTTCGTGACGCTGATCGATGCGCTCTACGAATCGAAGACCAAGCTGGTGATCTCCGCCGGCGCACAACCTGACACGCTCTACGTCGCGGGAGATGGCGCCTTCGAGTTCGAACGCACCGCCAGTCGCCTGCACGAAATGCGCTCGGCGGACTATCTGGCGGCCGAGCGTGACTCAGGCGCGGTCGACGCGGGCTGAATAGCAGCCGTGCATCGCGTTATGCACGTGCAGGTAGGCGACATCGGGATTGGCGAGCAGGCGTTCGATGACAGAACGCACATCGGCGCCGACGCCCATACCGGCCTCCAGCAACATGCCCGCCGCGCTGAAGGCGCGCACCGCCAGCGGACGGCCGTTGAAAACGTCTGGCAGTTCCCCGGGCGCCAGGTCCGCCTGCTCCGCGCCGTCGATCACGAAGATCGCGTAGCGGGAGCGATACGGGGTGTCAGCGTCCTGGTGTTCATAGTTCAAGAGGAGCGCCCGCTCGCCGGGGCGGGCATCGCGCAGGCTGACCCGGCAGGGGAAGCGGTCGCCTGCGCCAGCATAGCGCACGACGATGCCGCGGCTGTCGAGATTGTCGTCCGACAGACTACACAGGTGAGAGAAGGTTTCGGCGGGAAGTGGGCTGACCTGGAACATGATGGGGTCTCCTTTTGTGAGACCCGGGATGCCCGCTGCCCGACACCGCCGCCGACGGAAAACGGACTGCGCAGTCACAAGCCCCCAAATCCCGGTATCGTGAGCCGCATTGCCCCCCTGCTCCCGTTGCGCTAACGCTCCGCGCGTTCGAATTCCCGCATCCGTTCGCAACCCGCGCCTGCCGCGCAACCTTCAGGAGACGACCCAATGGCCCGCAAGAAGATCGCCCTTATCGGCGCCGGCATGATCGGCGGCACGCTCGCCCACGTCTGTTCGCGTGAAGAGCTCGGCGACATCGTCCTGGTCGACATGAAGGGCGGCATCGCCAAGGGCAAGGGCCTGGATATCGCTGAAGCGGCCGCCGTCTACGGCAAGGACGGCAAGCTCTCGGGCGGTTCGCTCGACGAATACTCCGTCATCGAAGGCTCGGACGTCATCATCGTGACCGCCGGTGTGCCGCGCAAGCCCGGCATGAGCCGCGACGATCTCATCGGCATCAACCTCGGCGTCATGAAGTCGGTCGGCGCCGCCATCGCGCAATACGCCCCGAAAGCCTTCGTGATCTGCATCACCAACCCGCTGGATGCGATGGTGTGGGCGCTGCAGAAGTTCTCCGGTCTCCCGGCTTCCCACGTTGTCGGCATGGCCGGCGTGCTCGACTCGGCCCGTTTCGCCTACTTCCTTTCCGAGAAGACCGGCATCTCGATCGAGGACGTGAAAGCCTGGACGCTTGGCGGCCACGGCGACGACATGGTGCCGATGGTGCGCCACTCGACCATTGGCGGCGTCTCGCTGCCGGATTGCATCAAGCAGGGCTTCTTCACGCAGGAAGAACTCGACGCGATGGTGAAACGTACGCGCGGCGGCGGCGGCGAGATCGTCGCCCTGCTGGAAACCGGCTCGGCCTTCTACGCGCCGGCTGAATCGGCTGTCGCGATGGCGAAGTCGTACCTCAAGGACAAGAAGCGCGTCCTGCCGGTCGCCGCCCACCTCACGGGTCAGTACGGCGTCTCCGACCTCTATGTCGGCGTCCCGTGCGTGATTGGCGCCGGCGGCGTCGAGCGCATCGTGCAGTTCGACCTCAACGCCGACGAGAAAGCGATGTTCGAGAAGAGCGTCGCGGCCGTGAACGGCCTCCTGGATGCCTGCAAGAAGCTTGAGCCGTCGCTGGCGTAGTCAGCACGGTTCATGACCAGAACTGCGAACGCCTCCCTCGCGGGAGGCGTTTGTGTTTTTGTCCTACGGCTGAACGCTCACCAGTTCGACTTCGAACACAAGGTCCGCGGCTGGCGGGATCGGGCCCTTCCCGCCTTCGCCGTAGGCGAGCTTGTAAGGCAGGTAGCCGATCCAGCGGTCGCCGGGCTTCATGCGCTGGAGCATCTCGGAGAAGCCATCGACGACGGCGTTGACCGGGAAGGTCGCGCTTTCATTGCGTTCGAACGCGCTGTCGAAGGCGGGCCCGCCTGCATTGAGGCGACCTTCGTAGAACACTTCCGCCT
>CALRWU020000140.1:0-7379 GCA_943371945.1 Azorhizobium sp. AG788 | reverse complement strand
GGACAAAGACAACGCCTGTCCCCTCGCCCGCCGGGCGCACGGTGAGCCGGGCCGGCTTGCCGGAATGCACGCCAACGCCGGAAACGCTGGCCGAATGTACGATGGTCTGCTGGCGGTTCATGCAGCGTGAGCTAAAGCCAGCAAGCCGTCCGCGCAAGACAACCCGTGTTGCGGCTTGTTGCTGAGCTCGGGAACCTGCTAGTGCCGCGCGATGGAATTGCCCCTCCCGCTCAGACAGGCCGTGGACAGTGCGCTCGCGGGCGTGCCGATGTCTGACCTGACCACATCCGCCAAGGCGCTGTCGCAGCGCTATCGCGACGAAGTCCGCGACGGTCGTCTGCACCTGTCAGACGCGCGATACGCCCTCGCCTACATCGCGACGCGGATGCCCGCGACCTACGCCGCCATTCATGCGAGCCTCACGGCGCTCAACGAGCAACAGCCCGGCTTCGCACCCCGGTCCCTGCTCGACATCGGCGCCGGTCCCGGCACGGTGATGTGGGCGGCCGCCGACATCTGGCCCACACTCGAAGCCGCGACACTTGTCGAAACCAGCCCCGCCATCCGCGCGCTGGGCGAGAAGCTGGCTGCCGCCAGCACGCTCCCCCGCATCGCCTGGCATGAGGGAGACCTGCGCAGCGACCTCACAGGCGAACAACATGATCTTGTGACGCTCGCCTATGTGCTCGACGAACTCGCGCCGAAGGATCGCGACACGCTGGTCGACCGGCTCTGGTCGCTGACCCGGCATGCCCTGCTCATCGTCGAGCCTGGCACGACCGCGGGCTGGCAGCGCATCCTTGCCGCTCGGACCCAGCTCATCGCCAACGGCGCCCACATTCTCGCGCCCTGCGCGCACGCGCTCGCCTGCCCGATTGCGCAACCGGACTGGTGCCACTTCTCGGCCCGCCTTGCCCGCTCGCGCGTTCATCGCCTCGCCAAGGAAGCCGAGGTCCCGTGGGAGGACGAGAAGTTCATCTATCTCGCAGCGTCCCGCACGCCGGCAACCGCCCATCCGTCACGCGTGCTGTCGCCGCCCGAATCCGCAACCGGCCGCGTGAAGCTGAAACTGTGCAATGCAGATGGCTCGGCGACGCACCGTCTTGTGACGCGCCGCGAAGGCGACGTGTTCAAGCAGGCCCGCCGGGTCGATTGGGGTGACGTGTTTTAAGGCTAGGCGTGCAGCTTACGCATTGCCCGAGCGGCGCAGGAAAGCGGGAATTTCGAGGTCGTCATCGAAATTGTCGTCTTCCACCGGGACCGGACGCGGCGCTGGCGCAGCATGTTCGTCGGCCGGCTTGGCTTTCCAGCCGAACAGCGATGCGAAGGAGCGGTCCTTCTGTGTTTCGGCCATAGGTTGAGATGGAGTCTGAGGTTGCGGCGCAGGCGAGTGCTGTGGTTCGGCGTCGAAGATATCGAGCGGCTCGTCCGGCTCCGGTTGCGGCATCGGGCGCGAGCGGATGACGGGCGCTGACGGACGATACTCGGACGGCGGCACGGGTTGATGCGCCTGATGCGGAGGCGACTGGGCTGGCGGCGCTGTAATGATCGTCTTCTGCGGCGGCGGCATGAAGGCTGCGGGCTGGGCCACGATGCCGAGTTCTGCGGCCGGCGATGGCGTGTTGAAGATCGCGGTGTTGAGTCCCGCCTGCAGTTCGCGCACGGGCTGGGGCGCCGCGCGCACGACGCCCTGCTGCAGACCAGCCGCGACAACGGACACGCGGATCTTGCCGTTCATCTTCTCGTCGAAGGTCGAGCCGAGGATGATGTGCGCGTCGATATCGACCTCACGGCGCACTTCGTTGGCGGCTTCGTCGACTTCGAACAGCGTCATGTCATAGCCGCCGGTGATGTTGATGAGCACGCCCTTGGCGCCCTTCATCGACACGTCGTCCAGCAGCGGGTTGGCGATCGCAGCCTGGGCTGCTTTCAGCGCACGGTTCTCGCCCTCACCTTCGCCCTCGCCCATCATCGCCGAGCCCATGCCCGCCATCACGGTGCGCACGTCGGCGAAGTCGAGATTGATGAGGCCCGGCATGACCATCAGGTCAGTGATGCCGCGCACGCCCGAATAGAGCACCTTGTCCGCCATCGAGAAGGCGTCGGCAAAGGTCGTGTCCTTGTTGGCGATGCGGAACAGGTTCTGGTTCGGAATGATCAGCAGCGTATCGACTTCGGAACGAAGATCGACAATGCCCCGCTCCGCCACCTGCATGCGGCGCTTGCCCTCGAAGTCGAACGGCTTGGTGACAACGCCGACGGTGAGGACTTTCTGCTCTTTAGCGATACGCGCGATGATGGGCGCGGCCCCGGTTCCGGTGCCGCCGCCCATGCCGGCTGCGATGAAACACATGTGCGCGCCATTCAGGATGCGCTTGATCTCTTCGGCGGATTCCTTGGCAGCTTCCGCGCCCACGTCAGGATTGGCGCCTGCGCCGAGGCCGGAGGTCTTGCCGATACCGAGCTGGATCTGGGTCGGCGCCTTGGAGCGGGTCAGCGCCTGCGCATCCGTGTTGGCGACGACGAATTCGACGCCCTGGAGCTTGGCCTCGATCATGTTGTTGACAGCGTTCCCGCCGGCGCCGCCAACACCGATCACGACTATCCGGGGAGTCAATTCAACGGCCATGGCCAACCTCGATCCGCTCACCTCGACGCTGCCCGCTCAACCGGCCAACCTGCCGGAAAACGCGCCGAGAATTCGATGAAGATCGCGGCCTTTGGCTAAGCCCGTCTTAAAGCCCTGGCGGGATCAGAAGTTTTTCTGAACCCAGCCGAAGACCTGTTTGACCAGGCTGCCGCCTTGATCCGTAGCGATCCGGTCGCCGTTTGCACGCATGGCGTCCGGGCCGCCCATCAGATCCCAACGTAACAGGCCTGCCGCAGCGGCGAAAGCGGGTGAACTGTAAGTCTCGCCTAGGCCTTTGATATTGGCAGGCTTGGCGAGACGCACCGGCGCGCGGAAAACGTCCTCTGCCAGCTCTTTCAGGCAAGCCAGTTGCGACGAGCCTCCGGTCAGAACGATACGTCTCGGCAAAGGCCTGCCCGTTGCCGACGCCTTGGACAGGCGTCCATCCATGAGTTCCATGATCTCTTCGATGCGCGGCCGCAGGATCTGCGCGACTTCCGCCCGGCTGCACTGATGCGCCTCGAGCCGGCCGTCCTGGCCGAGACGGGGCGCCTCGATCAGGTCCAGCGCACCTGCATCCGAAAAGCCGACAGCGCCGTGCTGGAGCTTCATGCGTTCGGCCGCCGCAAAGGTGGTGCCCAGTCCCTGGGCAAGGTCAGACGTCGCCCGCGCCCCGCCCATGGGCAGGGTTTCGACATGCAGCAGCCCGCCATCCCAGAAGGCGGCAGCCGATGTCACTCCGGCGCCGAAATCAATCACCATTGCACCCTGCTCGGCCTCGTCCTCGACCAGGCAGGCAAGACCCGCCGCAAAGGGGGCCGCCAGGATGGCCGAGACATTGAGGTGCGAGCGCGAGACGCACTGCACGATGTTCCGCAGGCCCGCCGTCGGGGCCGAAACGACCAGGAAGCTGGCAGTCAGCGTCTCGGCGAACATGCCGCGAGGGTCCTTGATCCCCGCCGTGCCATCGACCGAAAAGCCCAGCGCCGCCGAATGGAGCACTTCGCGACCCTGCGGCTGGAACCCTTCGATGGCTGCCGTGCGCACATCCCGCACATGCTGGGCCGTCACCTCGCGCCCGCCCATGGGCAGCTTCGCGCGGACAATGTCAGACCGCAGGTCCGGACCAGCCACGCCCAGCACCACATCGGTGATGCGCAGGTCCGCCGCCCGCTCGGCCTGTTCGACAGCCAGGCGGATCGACCGCTCCAGCCCGTCCAGATCCACCACGGCGCCGGCGCGAACGCCCTTGGTCGTCTGCACACCCGCCCCCGCCACCCGCGGCTCGCCATTGGTCGAGTCGGCGCGACGCGCGATCATGCAGGTGATTTTCGACGAACCGATATCGAGCGCAGCCATCACCGTTCCGCGCCCTTGGGCGCGGTCTCGAACGGTGGAACGCTGGGCGAGCGACGACATGGGTGTCAGGTGTCTCCGGGCGACGGTGTGGCGCCAGGCAGGGGACGCAGGGCAATGTATTTCGGGTGGCGCGCATCGATGTGCGTCGCCGGAAGGTCGAGCACGCGATTCTGCGCCTGCATCAGGTTCAGCGCTTCAAGTTGTTCGGACAGGCGGGCATCGACCGGGAAGGACACCACGTCGATACGGCCCTTGAATTTCACGTCCCAGCGGCGGCCGCCGACGCGATAGGCGACTTCCATGCGGTCGGCGAGATTGGGATAGGGCTCCATCGCGGCAACCAGCGCACCGGCAGCCTTCGAGGCGTCCTTGCCGACAACGCGCGGCAGGCTGCCATAGCGACTGAGATCAGCCTGCGCGAAGGCGCGACCGCTCTGGTCGACCACGCGCCAGGCGCCGCCCTCGCCGTCTTCCTGCGAGAGTGCGATCGGCTTGCGCTGTTCGACATCAATTCGCACACGATCCGGCCACAGGCGTTGAACGCTGACGTCGCCGACATCGAGCTTCTCGACGCGGTCCCGGATGGCATAGGGATCGGCCGACAGGATGCTGGCGCCATTCTGAACTTCGACTGCGGCCAGCACTTTCGCGGTCACGGACGGGTCAGGGTTGTGGCAGGTGCGCGAATGCTCGTCGGTGTCGCCGCGGGCGCAGACCTTGATGTCCTTCACCGCGATCCCGGCCCAGCCCGCGATCACGTTGAAGCCGTTGTTCATGCGCTGGCCGAAAACGCCAAGCGTGCCGCCCATCCAGGCTGCAACCGTCAGCATCAAGGCGCCGCAGATGATGGTGCCCAACGCATAGGTGGCGATGCGGTCGCGGAACCAGGCGACGGAGTACGGAATATCACGCGCACGGCGCGATGAGCGCGAGGGCCCGCGCTGCGGCGGCGCATTGTGACGGTCGTCGTCGTGATAGGCGGGGCCAGCGATCTGCGGGCGTTTTACCTTGGGCATGACGCGTCCTCGATCATCCAGCGGACGAGCGAGGGATAGTCGATGCCCATATGCGCAGCCTGCTCGGGGATGAGCGAGGTGGGCGTCATGCCCGGTTGCGTATTGGTCTCGAGTATCACCAGTCGACCCGCTTTTTCATCGTAGCGAAAGTCCGACCGCGACACGCCCCGGCAGCCGAGAGCCTTGTGCGCCCTCAGCGATGCGTCCAGCGCAGCTTCGGTGACCGCATTCGGCAGGTCTGCAGGAAGAACGTGACGCGATCCTCCAGACTCGTATTTGGCCGCGAAGTCGTAATACTCCCTTAAAGTTGTGATCTCGGTGACAGCCATTGGCCGGTCGCCCATGACGCCAACGGTCAACTCCCTGCCGGGAATGAATTTTTCCACGAGCGCGTGGCTGCCGAATTTCCAGGTTCCATCGGTCAGTTCCTTGGGCGGACGGTTTGCCCCTGCCCTTACGATAAACACACCGAACGAAGATCCTTCCGCGATCGGTTTGATCACGTAAGGCGGCTCGTAGACGTGGTCGCGGGCGAGATCCTCGACAGCGAACATGCCGCCTTCAGCGATATCGAGGCCATGCTGGGCATAGACCGCGCGCGACTTGTCCTTGTTCATTGCCAGCGAAGACGCCAGCACGCCCGAGTGCGTGTACGGAATGCCCAGGATTTCGAGGACGCCCTGCACGCAGCCATCCTCGCCCCAGGGGCCGTGCAGCGCATTCAGCACCACGTCCGGCTTTGCGTCGGTCAGCTGTTGCGCCAGCTGCCGGGTGACGTCGATCTCGACGACCTCGAACCCGGCGTCACGCGCGGCCTGGGCCATGCCCTTGCCGGACGACAGCGAAACAGGTCGTTCAGACGACCATCCACCCATGATAACGGCGACACGTGTCATGGCTCACGCCTCCTTGCGGGCTGTTTCGGCTATGCGCCTGCACCGGTTACCGGGAAGCTACCAGAGACAGGCCTATCGGAGTTCGTTTTCGCGACAAAGTCGGCGGATTTGCGAATGGCCGTCGCCTTCTGAGACGTTCCGGGCATGAAACACTTCGCCCTCGGCCAGCCGGGTCGACGGATGCGGAATCGCCCGCAGCCGTCGACCGAAGGCGTCAATCCAACTCTCACCCCGGAATCTGGAGCACGAGCGCGATTGCACTCCAGTCTATTGGGCCTTCGCGGCCGTGAGCGCGGCCTCGATCTCGCGCCAGTCGACGATCTTGAAGTTCTGGTCGATTTCGGAAACAGGGTTGGCGTCGTCCTGCACCACCAGCACCCCGGCCGACAGTCCCGGCAGCGCGGCCGATGACGCGTCCAGCCCGTCCGTGACGCTTGTGCCATCCACGCTGCCGTCAGCGCTTGGCCCGATCGCGAACACGCCGCGAACGGCGAAGGGTGGCGCGCGGTCATAGACGACATAGCGATTCTTGCCCTGCGCCGACACGATGATGTAGCCCCCACCGCCGCTGGCCGCATAAAGCGTGACGCCTTCGACATCTGCGACCAGGCCCGAGCCGCTGTTGACTGAATCTATTTGCGTCTTCGCGTCGGTCGCGAGGTCGATCATCCAGAGGCCGACATCTTCCTCGCCGACGAACAGGCGATTAGCCGCGTCATCGATCACGCACCCCTCGACCTGCGAGCCGAGCTTGATCGTACGCACGCCGGCGATCGTCAGCGGTCCCGCTCCCGTGTCCTGCACATTCCAGATATCGATCGAGCCGTCCTTGTGCGTCACGGCCGTCTGGAGCGTTCCGCCCGGCGCGCCAAGGCAGATGCCATACGGTTCAATGCGAGCCACTTTCGTGTCGCCGACATGGCTTACCACCGCCGTCATCGGATCGATACGAAACCAGCTCAGGGCGTTGACGCCGTCATTGCTTGCGACCGCCAGGTTGCCGCGCAGATCGACATTGTTGGACAGGCCCACCGGCATCCTCTGGAGTTCTTCGCCGGCAAGATTGTAGACGTAGAGCCCCTCGTCCTTGTTGGTGCCGAGGATCAGGCTTTTGGCCGGATCATTCGGGTTCACCCAGATGGCCGGATCATCCGCCGCATCGCCTTCCGCGCCCATGCCCTTGGTTTCGCGCAGGGCCGGGACCATCGAGACAACGGTGTTGTCGGTCGCGCACGCGCCGGCGAGCAGCATCAGCACCAGTGCGGACCGGGTTTTCATGCATCGGCCTTTCGATTCGAGTGCGAAGGAATATATGGCCTCGCCTCTGGATCACAGAGGCGAGGCCTGCCCGTCCCCTACCTAGAACGAATAGCGGCCGATCAGCTGCCAGGTTGGTCCCGCATTCTCGGTTTCGAGCTCGTACTCAGCAAACGTGCGCGTGTTCTGCTGGGCCAGCGTATCGAACTTGTTGAACGCCTC
>CALRWU020000139.1:0-7386 GCA_943371945.1 Azorhizobium sp. AG788 | reverse complement strand
CGAACCGGTAATCAGCCCGATCGCCGTGAACACGGCTCCGATCGGCGCAGCCGATTTCGCAGCGACGTCCGCCAGGGCATGACGCCAGACGAACGAGATGAAGCTCGCCCCGACCATGAAGGCGTAGGCGAACATGCAGAGCCACATCGCGGGCACGTGCACGAACATCATGCGCGCCCGCTCATCCTGCTGGAAATCCTCCGGCGTGCGGAAGAAACCGATGCCGAACCCCGTCACGACGAGGACGATGCCGAGGATCGTGAACCCCCAGGCCGGCCACTTCGAGCCCGCCATGAAGCGATGCGGGTTGTGGAAGAAAGACATCACGGCCATGGGCCAAAGGCTCCCGAAACCCACCCTTCAGAGCAGGCAGTCTGAACATACAGTCTAGTCAGGCAGCCAGCCGTCCGGTGGTCACAACTTCCGGAACTGACCTGCAAAGAAATCTCTGATCCCACGTCTTTAATCGATGGCCGTTCTCAATGCCATCGCTGCTCCGAAAGGCGATGTCGCCACCCCGAACAGCGCCGCCGAGGCCGTCAACAGCAGCGGCCCGACCCAGTCTGCGCCATCAGCGGCGGCAGCCAGCGCAGCGGCCCCGAAAATCATGGTCGGCACATAAAGCGGCAGCGTGACCAGCGCGATCAGCAGCCCTCCCCTGCGCATCCCGGCGGCAAGCGCTGCGCCGATCGAGCCGAAGAAAAAGAAGGCCAGCGTCCCGATCAGGGAAGCCAGGACCACCACACCGGTCGCCTCGACTGGACCCTGCAGCATGATCCAGAGCACCGGAGCCACAACGGCAAGGGGAATTCCGGTCGCAATCCAGTGCGCCAGCGTCTTGGCGAGGGCGATGCCCTCCATGCCAATGCCCGACCCGGCATAGGCATCCAGCGTGCCGTCCTCGAGGTCGGCCTGGAACAGTCGCTCCATCGGCAGCAGGCTCGAAAGGGCGAGCGCGATCCACATCACCCCCGGCCCGGCCATCTGCAGGGCGACGGTCTCCGATCCGACCGCAAACGGCGTCATGCTGGCCGATGCGGCAAAGAAGCCCACCGGCAGCGCTGCCCCGCCCCCGCCCGACCAGGCCAGCTTCAATTCACGCGCAAAGACCGAGAACGAACCACTCACGCGTCTGCTCCAGCCTTGGTCGCGCCGGTTTTCAGGCTGGCGAGGTCCAGAATGCGCGAGTCGGCAAAGCCGTCGCCGTGGACAGCCGCGATCACCATGCCGCCGCTCGCCCTGTGATCTGCGACAAGCTGACTCACCAGGGCGCGTCCCTCGGTATCAAGCGCGGCCGTCGGTTCATCGAGCAGCCAGACCGGACGCGGTTCGATCAGCAGGCGGGTCAGGGCCAGACGCCGCTTCTGCCCAGCCGAAAGCCCCCGTCCGGGGACTGAGCTGCGGTTTGCTAGCCCAACCCGCTTCATCGCCGCCGTGGCCGCCTGAGTGTCCCGGCCAAAATAGCGGGCCCAGAATTGCGCCTGTTCCGCAGCGCTTTCAGAGGGTTTCACCGCATCGAGGTGGCCAAGATAGTGCCTCGGAGCGTCCTCGGCCCCGCCCGAAAAGCGTACGGCGCCGGCGTGCGGGCGGGTCAATCCAGCGAGAATGCGAAGCAGTGTCGATTTGCCCGAACCGTTGGCGCCGCGCAGTTCGAGCGCCTCGCCAGCGGACAACTTCAGGGACAGCCCCTCGAACAGGACCCGCAACCCGCGCGCCGCCGCGAGATTTTCAACCTCAAGGACCAGTGATGAGGCGCCTTCGCCAGCCAATTCCTTTACCCCTTCGGGTTCAATTGCTTCCCATAACGGCGTCCTGTAGGAACGCCGCCAGCGCGGGGGGCCGCCGGCTCCCGCACGTCGATTATTCGATGCCCCGAAAGGCGCCCAGCATGCCGTCCCTCGACAGTTTCAAATCCCGCAAAACCCTCACGGTCGGCGCGAAGACGTACGCCTATTACAGCCTTGAGGCTGCAGCGCAAAATGGCCTGGGCGACATTTCGCGCCTGCCGGTGTCGCTGAAGGTCCTGCTGGAAAACCTCTTGCGCTTCGAGGACGGCAAGACCGTCACCCAGGACGACATCAAAGCCTTCGCGGGCTGGCTCAAGGACAAGGGTTCGGCCGAGGTCGAGATCGCCTACCGCCCTGCCCGCGTCCTGATGCAGGACTTCACGGGCGTCCCCGCCGTGGTCGACCTCGCCGCGATGCGCGACGCCGCCACCAAGCTCGGCGCTGACCCCAAGGCCATCAACCCGCTGGTGCCAGTCGATCTCGTGATCGACCACTCGGTCATGGTCGACAATTTCGGCCGCGCGGACTCATTCAAGCAGAACGTGAAGCGCGAATACGAGCGCAACATGGAGCGCTACGAGTTCCTGAAATGGGGACAGGGCGCTTTTGACAATTTCCGCGTCGTTCCGCCCGGCACCGGCATCTGCCACCAGGTGAACCTCGAATACCTGGCCCAGACTGTCTGGACCAAAGAGGAAGATGGCGAGGTTGTCGCCTTCCCGGACACCTGCGTCGGCACGGACTCGCACACCACCATGATCAACGGCCTCAGCGTTCTCGGCTGGGGCGTGGGCGGCATCGAGGCCGAGGCGGCCATGCTGGGCCAGCCCGTCTCCATGCTCATCCCTGAAGTCATCGGCTTCAAGCTGACCGGCAAGCTGCCGGAAGGCGCAACCGCCACCGACCTCGTGCTGACCGTCACGCAGATGCTGCGCAAGAAAGGCGTGGTCGGCAAGTTCGTGGAATTCTACGGCCCCGGCATCGACAATCTCAGCCTCGAAGACCAGGCCACGATCGCCAACATGGCCCCGGAATACGGCGCCACGTGCGGTTTCTTCCCCATCAGCCAGGAGACGATCAACTTCCTGTCCTCGACCGGCCGCCTCGCCGAGCGCGTCGCCCTCGTCGAAGCCTACGCCAAGGCGCAGGGCTTCTGGCGCGCCGACATGAAGGACCCGACCTTCACCGACACGCTGTCGCTCGAACTCTCCAGCATCGAGCCCTCGATCGCCGGTCCGAAGCGTCCACAGGACCGTATCGTCCTGCGCGACGCCGCCGACAATTTCGCGCTCTGCCTCGACAAGGAATTTGGCCGTCTCGACAAGGCCGACGTGCGCGCCGCCGTCGCCGGCACGGACTATGCGATCGGCCATGGTGATGTGGTGATCGCAGCCATCACCAGCTGCACAAACACCTCCAACCCCAGCGTCCTGATTGCGGCTGGCCTGCTCGCCCGCAACGCCCGCGCGCGTGGCCTCACTTCGAAGCCGTGGGTGAAGACGTCGCTTGCGCCGGGCTCGCAGGTCGTCACCGACTATCTCGCGAAGGCGGGCCTCACCGAGCATCTCGATGCGCTCGGTTTCAACCTCGTCGGCTATGGCTGCACAACCTGCATCGGCAACTCGGGACCGCTGCCCGTGGAAGTCTCCGCCGCCGTCGCGCAGGGTGATCTCGTTGCCTGCTCGGTGCTGTCGGGCAACCGCAACTTCGAGGGCCGCGTGAACCCCGACGTGCGGGCGAACTATCTCGCCTCCCCGCCGCTGGTCGTCGCCTACGCGCTTGCAGGCTCGATGAAAATCAACATCACCAAGGACCCGATCGGCTACGACGACAAGAATGAGCCGGTCTATCTCGCCGACATCTGGCCGACGACGAAAGAGATCGCCGAGACCGTGCGCCGGGTGGTCACCGCAGAAATGTTCGCGGCGCGTTATTCCGACGTCTTCAAGGGCGACGAGCAGTGGCAGAAGATCAAAGTCGAAGGCGGCGCCACTTATGGCTGGCCGATGGCCTCGACCTACGTTCAGAACCCGCCCTACTTCGAAGGCATGACGATGACGCCGGTGCCCATCACCGATGTCAGCAATGCCAGCATCATGGCGCTGTTCGGCGATTCGATCACGACCGACCACATCTCTCCCGCGGGCGACATCACCTCCGCCGGACCCGCCGGCAAATACCTGCGCGAACACCAGGTGCCGGTCACCGACTTCAACTCCTACGGCGCGCGTCGCGGCAACCATGAGGTGATGATGCGCGGAACCTTCGCCAACATCCGGATCAAGAACCACATGGTCCCCGGCGTCGAAGGCGGCGTGACGAAGAAGAATGGCGAGACCAAAGCGATCTATGACGCCGCGATGGAATACATCGCCGAAGGCACGGATCTCGTGATCTTTGCCGGCAAGGAATACGGCACCGGCTCCTCACGCGACTGGGCCGCCAAGGGCACCCGCCTGCTCGGCGTTCGCGCCGTCATCGCCGAAAGCTTCGAGCGAATCCACCGCTCCAACCTGATCGGCATGGGCGTGCTCCCGCTGCAGTTCGGCGAGGGCGATAGCTGGAAATCGCTGAAGCTCACGGGCGCCGAAAAGATCACGATCCAGGGAGTCGCCTCCTTGTCGCCGCGCCAGTCAGTAACGGTTGAAATTGCCTATCTTGATGGCTCGAAAGCCGCGATCGAGGCAAAAGTGCGCATCGATACCGAGAACGAGCTGGATTATTTCCGCAATGGCGGGATTCTCCACTACGTGCTGCGACAGCTGGCGCGGGCCTCGTGACCCTAAGTGATCGGGGGGTCACAGCCTCTTGATTCGTAGTTTTGCGTTGCCGCGAGATAACGGGACGGAATGAAGTCGGTTATCGCCCTTGCAGCTTCTGCGCTCTTCGCGCTGGCGATCGCGCCAGCCGCGCTGGCGCAACGCGGCGGTATGGACGTGCCCGAACATGCGACGCGCCCCGTGGTGATGGAACTCTTCTCCAGCCAGGGCTGCGGGAACTGCCCGGTCGCCAACGCCAACATCGCCAAGCTGGCCGAGCGTTCGGACGTGATCGCGATCACCTATCCGGTCAACATCTGGGACTATCTCGGCTGGGACGACACCTTCGCGAAGAAGGAGTTCACGGAACGCCAGAAGCGCTACAACCGCGTGCTGGGCTATCGTGGGCCCTACACGCCGCAGGTCGTCTATTCCGGGCGCGTGCACGGACCAGGCACCAGCATCAAGCAGATCGAGGAACGCTTCGCGGTCCGCGACATCAGTCCCTACCCCGCCACCCTGACGTTCGAGAAAGACCTCGTCCTCGTCTCGGGCGCGTTGCCGGATAAAGTCACCAAGACAGGCATCGTCGTCGCCCACTTCCATCCCGGCCTGACAAAAGTCACGCCCGGCGGCGGCACGAACAAGGGCAAGCCGATGACCTACTGGAACCTTGTCACCAAGGTCGAGCAGATCGGTGAATGGAAGGGCGGCGCGCAACGCTTCCCGGTCAAATGCCCCGAAGGCTGCGTCGTCATGGTGCAGCAGGACGGCGCTGAAGGCCTTATCCTCGGCGTGGTGCAGAAGCGCTAGGGCGCGCGCCTTTATTCGGCCAGCACATTCAGCGGCGTCGCGAACGCTCCCCAGTCCAGCTCGGTCAGCGCGAAGGCCCATGGCGCGGCCTTCCCGTTGATCGCCTGTGCGAGCGACACGGCCTCGGGCGACGCTCCCTCTGCTGTGGCTGCGCTCACCGTCACCCAGCCGCGATCCTTGGCGCGCCAGCAGCGCACGACGATCGCGACGCCCGACGCGAGTCGCGTCACATGCTCGGCATGCGGCGCGCCCACTGCAACCTGCGCAGCTGGCGTCACATCGGTTGGCGCAAGGCGCGTCAGCGCTTCGGCCACCATCTTCGGACCCAAGGCTACGAAGACCATCAGCCGGTCGTTGGGCGGAGCGAGCGCGAAGACGCCCGTGCCCGTGCTCTGCAATCTGTAGGGCGGGCCTTCTGCAGGCCGCACATCCGCGCCCGTAATATCTGCCGCCGCGATCCGCACCACCTCGAGATCGAGCCAGGCTGAAGCGCGCTGCAACGGCGGCAGCACGCCATTGCCGACGGCCCACGCCTGCAGGTCATCCGGCTTGCGGACATAGGACTGACCCTCGCGATAGCCGACCAGAAGCTTGGCGAAATCATTCCCTTTGCCATCGCTCACCTCGATCAGCGCTCCCGTGCCGCCCTGCGCGGGGTCGCCGAGGCCGATGCGATCGAACTTGCGATCATCCCGCGTCATCGCCTTGGCGTAGGTGATGTGCGACAGCGCCTCGGTCAGCTCCTGTATCTTGGCGTCGGTGACCGGATAGCCGCCCTTCTCCGCCACGGCCCAGCCCTGCGGACCACGCACGATGTGGTAGGTTTCCTCGCTGGTGGTGACCGTCACCATGCCGACGAACGCCGCTTTTGACTCAAACGCCGGCAGCACCTGCCGCCCGACCTCCGAGCGCTGCAGTTCATCTGGCGGCGGCATCCAGGCGACCGCGCCGAGCACCAGGGAGGCGCCTGCGACGCCGCCCAGAATCATGAGCGTCTTGCGTGATGGCTTGCTCATGCTGCACCTCCCCGCCGCCGGCTGCGCCAGGCGAACACGCCGAGGCCGGCCAGCGCGACGAGGATGGGCGGCAGCCACACATTGAGGAACAGCAGCCACGCCTCAAGCGCATCGATGTCACTCCTGAACTCACGTTCGACGCCGCGCAGCTGTCGCCGCGCATCGGCCGCCTCAGTGCGATACTGTCCGATCTCGTTGAGCTCCTCGGGCGTCGATGCAGCCCCGCTGGCGCGGCGCGATTCCAGAGCCTGCAGTTTTTCTTCAGCCGCCTTCAACACGTCTTCGAGGCGTTTCTGCTCAGCGAACAGGCGCGTGCGCGCCGCCTCGCGCAGGTCGTCCACCCGCTTCATCGGTCTGGCCGCCGGCGCCCGGGAGCGCAGCTCGGTCAACGCCGGATCGCCGCCCAGATTATCGAGTGCGTTGAGCACGAACGCCGCATTGTCGGCCAGCGCCGTGCGGGTTTGGGGATGAACATAAAAACTGTCGTCGAACATGTCGGTGTCAGCGATCAGGATCACGTCCCCTGCCCGCACCGATTGTGAGGCGAAGGGCGGCATGCGCGCCATCTCCTGCCGACGCAGTTCGGCGACCACCGGATCGACGTCGGCCTGCGGGATCGGCGGATCGGTGAAGGTCGAGACGAACCTGCCGGAGATGCGCGCGGCCAGCACCTGCTGCGCGCCGGCAGGCTGGTAGGCGTCCATGACGGCGCGGGGCTGCGGATCGCTGGCTGCCAGCGCCGCCGGTATCAGCGCGGCCTTGGCGCTGGTCTGGATCAACGGCTCAACTGTCACGCCCACAGGCGGCTTGAGGACGAGGTGCCCCGGCGCGCCAAAGTTGATCGCGCGCGACAGGTCGGACGTGATCACATCTGTTTGCGACATCAGGGCCGGCGGCGCCGCCGGGAAGAGCGGCTGACCGACCTGCATGGTGCGCCCGCCGCCAATGTCGACGTTGACTGGCAGGGCCAGCGTTTCATCCGCGACCGTCTCCGCGTCTTCGGTGAGCCCG
>CALRWU020000138.1:0-7403 GCA_943371945.1 Azorhizobium sp. AG788 | reverse complement strand
CCTCACCGGCCGCGTCGACAGCGGCTCGGTGAAGCCCAACCAGACCGTGAAAGTCCTCTCGCGCACCGGCGAAGTGATCGAACAGGGCCGCGTCTCCAAAGTGCTCGCTTTCCGCGGCCTCACCCGCACCCCCATCGACGAAGGCAAGGCCGGCGATATCGTTTCGATTTCGGGCCTGACCAAAGCCACCGTCGCCGACACGATCTGCGATCCGTCCGTGACGCAGGCGATGGAAGCCCAGCCGATCGATCCGCCGACCCTGTCGATGACCTTCCGCGTCAACGACTCGCCGCTCGCCGGCACCGAAGGCAAGAAAGTCACCAGCCGCGTGATCTGGGACCGCCTGCTGAAAGAAGCTGAAGGCAACGTGGCCCTGAAGATCTCGCGCGCGCCGGATTCGGACGCGTTCGAAGTCGCCGGCCGCGGCGAACTTCAGCTGGCCGTCCTCATCGAGACGATGCGCCGTGAGGGCTTCGAGCTCGGCGTGTCGCGTCCGAAAGTCGTCATGCAGAAGGACGAGGTTACCGGCGAAACGCTGGAGCCGATCGAAGAAGTCGTCATCGACGTGGATGACGAGCACTCCGGCGTTGTTGTGCAGAAACTCTCCGAGCGCCGCGCCGACATGATGGACATGCGTCCGTCGGGTGTTGGCCGCACGCGTATCGTGTTCCACGCCCCCACGCGCGGCCTCATCGGCTATCAGGGCGAACTGCTGTCAGATACCCGCGGCACCGCCATCATGAACCGCATCTTCTACCAGTACGCCCCGCACAAGGGCGACATTCGCGGCCGCCACACCGGCGTGCTGATCTCCAACGGCGCAGGCGAGAGCGTCTCCTTCGCGATGTGGAACCTCGAAGATCGCGGCCCGATGATGATCGAGCCGGGCATCAAGGTCTATGAGGGCATGATCATCGGCGAGCACACGCGCGGCAACGACCTCGAGGTGAACGTGCTGAAAGGCAAGAAGCTCACCAACATGCGCGCGTCCGGCACGGATGAAGCTGTGCGCCTCACCCCGCCGATCCGCATGACGCTGGAAAAGGCGCTGGCCTATATCCAGGACGACGAGCTGGTTGAGGTGACCCCGGAGAACATCCGTCTCCGCAAGGTATGGCTCGATCCGAACGATCGCAAGCGCAACTCACGCGCTTCCGTTGAAGCCTGATCTTGAACAGCCTGCCGCCCTGCCCTGCTTGTGCGTCCGCCCTCACCTATGAGGACGGCGCCATGCTGGTCTGCCCGGAATGTGCGTACGAATGGTCGCCGACCGCAGTTGCCGCTGCCGCCGGGCCGCGCATCTACAAGGATGCGCATGGCAATGTGCTGGAAGACGGCGACACGGTCACCCTCATCAAGGACCTGAAGCTCAAGGGCTCGTCCCAGGTCGTGAAGCAGGGCACGAAGGTGAAGAACATCCGCCTGGTCGACGAAGACCATGACATCGATTGCAAGATCGATGGCTTTGGCGGGATGAAGCTGAAATCCGAGTTCGTGAAGAAGCAGCCGCGCTAGGCTAGCGAGTCTTCAGGCACGTTCGTCCTTGGGGGAGCCCATGACGATGTAGCTGGTGATGCTGGCAACCTCCGGCACCTGGCCCAGCACTTCGGTATGAAAGTGTTTGTAGGCCGCAAGATCCTCCACCTCGACACGCAGGATGTATTCGATTGCGCCTGTCACGTTGTGACATTCGCGAACCTGCGGCGCAGTCGCCATCGCCTTCTCGAAGTTACGCTGGTTGCGCTTGTGATGCTCCGACAGTCCAACCGCTACGTACGCCGTGAACCCGCCACCGATCGCTGAGCGGTTCACCACGGCGCGATAGCCGGCAATCACGCCATCCTTCTCGAGCTCCTGCACCCGCCGCAAGCAGGCAGAAGGCGACAGGCTGATCTTCTGCGCCAGATCAGCGTTGGTGATCCGACCGTCCAGCTGCAGCTCACGCAATATTCTGCGGTTTATTTCGTCCATCTTCGCCATGGATTGCAGAAATACAGCCCCGCCACCGCCAAACGCAAGCACATGCGATGCCCTACGTCATATTGTTGCGAAATGTTGACCGCAGACCTTTTCGCGGCCTTGGCCGCATTCGCATTCGTCTCCTCGATCACGCCGGGGCCGAACAACCTGATGCTGATGGCGTCGGGCACGAACTTCGGCTTCGTGCGCACCATCCCCCACATGTTGGGCGTATCGACTGGCTTCACGCTGATGATCGTTCTGGTCGGTGCAGGACTTGCCAAGGTGTTTGAGCTTTATCCGATTGCGCACATCGTCCTGAAATACGCGAGTTGCGCCTACCTGCTGTGGCTGGCCTGGAAGATAGCCACATCTGCTCCCCCGGGCGCGAAGGGCGATGGCGAAGCCAAGACCCAGCCGATGTCGTTCGTCCAGGCGGCGCTCTTTCAGTGGGTCAATCCAAAGGCGTGGACGATGGCGCTCACCGCCGTCTCCGCCTACACGATCCCTGCCGATCCGATTGTGAGCCTGCTGGTCGTCGCTGGCGTGTTCGGCGCGATCAACCTTCCCTCTACCGGTTCATGGGCGTTGCTGGGCACACAGTTGCGGCGCTTCCTCAGCGACCCGGTGAAGCTGCGCGCCTTCAACGTGACGATGGCGCTTATCCTGGTGGCGACGCTCTATCCAATCGTGTTCGCTACGCACTGATCTCGGACTACTTCTCTGCCTTCGCCCGCTCGATCGCATCCACGATGAGTTCACGCGCGCGCTCGGGCCCATGGAGGCCTTCGATCTTCACCCACTTGCCGGGCTCGAGATCCTTGTAGTGCTCGAAGAAGTGCACGATGCGCTCGACCAGGATTTCGGGCAGGTCGTTATAGTGTTTGACCTTCTCGTAGTAGCGCGTGAGTTTGGGGTGCGGCACGGCGAGGATCTTCTCGTCCTGGCCCTTGTCGTCCGTCATCATCAGCACGCCCACCGGCACGCAGCGCACGACACAGCCCGGCACCAGCGCGCGGTTGCCAACCACCATCACGTCGATCGGATCGCCATCGAGCGAAAGCGTGTGCGGGATGAAGCCGTAGTTACAGGGATAGCGCATCGACGTGTAGAGAAACCGGTCCACGAACATGGCGCCCGACGCCTTGTCGATCTCGAACTTGATCGGCTCGCCGCCAAGCGGCACTTCGATCAGGACGTTCACGTCCTCTGGCGGGTTGGGTCCGGTCGGGATTTTCGAGAGGTCCATGTTCGGTCCTGTGGTGCTTGACGCAGCTCTTGGGGAGGAAATTTCAACGCAATTTGCCTGCAATATCGAGGCCGACGGCAAGCGCAAGGTTAACCTGCACACATCGCGAAATGCCGCCCCTCCCTCAAGCTGCGTTGGCGATCGCTCTCAGCATGGCGCGGGGGTCGATGGGCTTGGCGATCACGTCGGCCGAACCCGCCTTGCGGTAGGCGGCAATCTGGTCCGGCAGCACATTGGCCGTGCACGCGATGACGGGCGTATGTGAATTGGGGCCGGCCTCTCGCCGCAGCTGGGCCAGGACATCGAGCCCGTCCATGTCCGGCATCACCATATCGAGCAGGACGATATCGAACTTCCTTTCCCGCAGGATATCCAGAGCCTCGCGTCCCGTGCTGCATTCAGTTGCCTGGTGCCCCGCTGCACGCAGCATCCCCGCCAGCACGTAGAGATTTCGCGGGTTGTCATCGACGCAGAGAATGTCATGCGAGACCGCGCCCCCCGCCTCGCCGCCGGTGTGGAGATTGACCGGCCGTGATGGACTGACCTCCGCCAACGGCGCTTCGATGCGCACCGTGAACCGTGATCCATGACCGTCTCGCGTGTCGAGCTCAATGTCGCCGCCCATCGCCTGCGCCAGCCTGCGCGCGATGGGAAGGCCGAGGCCCAGACCGCCATGGCGCCGCTTGGCCGAAACATCCACCTGCTCGAAGGGCTGGAAGATTCGCTCGGCCGCATCGAGTGGCACGCCTGATCCGGTGTCCTCGACCTCTATGGCGATGCCGTTTGGTCGACCCCGGCCGCGCTCCGGCCACGCGCGCAGGGTAATGCCGCCCTCAGACGTGAACTTGATCGCATTTCCGATCAGGTTGCCGACGATCTGCAGCAGGCGTGCGCTATCGACAAGACGTGGCCGCGCCAGCGCCGGATCAATCATCACGCTCAGGGATAGCTGCTTGGCGCGGACATCGGACGCCCAGATCACGGCTGCGTCCTCCATCAGCCGCAACATCGAAACAGGTTCAGCTTCGATCCGAACCTTGTTGGCGTTCAGCGCCGACAGATCGAGCAAGTCGTTGAGGACTGCAAGCATCTGCTTGCCGGCGTCCTCCAGCACGCCAAGGGTGCGGCGCTGGACGGGGTCGAGCTTGGACTGGGATATCAGCAAAGCGCAGCCCATGATTGCGTTCATTGGCGTGCGCAATTCGTGACTCATCACGCCCATGAAATCACTCTTGGCGCGGCTGGCTTTCTCGGCCTGCTCCAGAGCCTCGGCCAGCTCGGTGTTCTTTGAGATGAGCTGGGTCTCGGCGAGGTGCTGCGCCGTGACATCCTTCATCGTGACGACCGCGAACTCAACCTCATTGGTGTCGGCGTGGCGCAGGGGCGCGGTATTTACAGACAGCCAGCGCTTCTCCCCGGTCGGAAGCTCGATTCCGAGGCGCTCGTTCTGGAACGCCTTGCCACTGCGCAGGGTGACGATCGCTGGGTACTCGTCAGGCAGATAAGGCGTGCCGTCGGGCCGAAAAGTGATCCAGCGCGGATCCTTGCGCGTGCGCGAGAGCGCCTCTTCGCGCGTGAGGCCCATGATCGACAGGCAGGCAGGGTTCATCTCCACAATCCCGCGCCGGTGTGACTGGACGTTCACGCCCTCTTGAATCGCGTTGAAGATCTGCTCGAACATGTGCTGGCGCTGGCGCTCGGCCTCCGTCGTCTGCGCAGCGCGCGTGGCGCGGATGGCTGCGCGCCGCTGCCCGAGGAATGCGGCGACAAGTTCGGACACCTTCGTCAGCCGCGCCATCTCGCGCGCGCTGAACTTGCCGGGCTCGGCGTCTCCCGCAGCAAGAACGCCGACGGGCAGTCCGGGATCGATGCCGACGGGCACGGCCATGAAGCTGCGCACGAAGGGCGCGCCAGCCACATACCGGGCGGCGGCAAGCCGCTTGTCCGCCGACGCATCGGCGACGTGGAGGGACTGGCCGCTGGCCAGCGGAATACTGCATATGCATTCGAGCTTGGGCATTGTAGCTCGCGGGCCGAAGCTGGACGAGACTTCGTGGGCGGTCGTCCCGTCGTGAACAGTGAAGCACGCGAGATCGGCGCCGCAGATATCAGCGGCGAGCAGGACCAAGCGATCGAGATCGGCCAGCGGATCGCTGTGTATCAGCTCGAGCTCGTTCAGAGCAGCCAGTTGATCCAGAGCGGCGGCAGGTTTGCGATCGGCCACTTAAAAGCTCCCCCCCCAACTTTCGGGCATGCTGCGCTCGCGACGCGGGAGCGTCCAGTCGTGATTTTGTCTATATGGCGGGCGCGCTTGCCCGATCCAGTCGCAGCCGGATCGGCGCGCGCGCCACGGCGAGAACCAGGCTGGCCGTATCGATCGGCTTTCCGATAATTGCGACGATGCCGTCGACATGCTGCAACTGCCTGTGCGCGATCGCCATGTTCGCCGTGCAGATGATGATCGGCGTCTGACTGTTCACCTCCGACTGGCGCATCTGTGCGGCGACGACGACGCCACTGATTTCGGGCATCACGAGATCAAGCACAACGATATCGAAATTGCGCCCTTCCAGGCGGCGCAACGCCTCGGCGCCCGAGCCGCAGGTTTCGACACTGTGGCCGACCGAGGTGAGGATAGAGCTGAGGATGTCGAGATGGCGATCGTTATCGTCGACGATCAGGACATTGCGCGAAGCGGCCACGCGAATCCGGTGAGTGGCCGGGTGGTCGCCCGTGGGCGCAGATCGCGGAGATATGGCATCGGCGCCGACCGCCAAGACGGTGGCGGCGCTAGCTTGCTCAAGGGGGGGCGGGGGCGCATTCACGACCGCGGCCCTCTGCTGGGGTTGCGCAATCATCTTGCCGGCACGAATCGCTAGCAATATGTGCTGGAGGCATAGTTAACCATTTTGCCGAAATGGCAATCCTCGGCGAAGTTCATGTCGTTCAAATCGACCGCTGACGGGTTCGGCCGCTGACGCGACAGCGCGCGTGCAATTTGGATGCGCGCCCATAGCTGCTGCTGGCCGCGCTGCAGGCAAAGCGGGCGGCGGCGCTGTGCTGTCCGCCAATGTGGCGCCAGGCAGCCCGCGTGCTAGCTTGTACCCGTCAGGCCGGTCTCCGGCTGGCCACGCCGGGAGATGCCCACGATGGATTTTGCCAAGGCATTTGCGCATCTGGGGCGCCTCGTTCGCCGGACGCTCGCCGCTGCGGTCGTGGCGACTTCGGCATTCGCCACTCCCGCGCTGGCCCAGCCAGCTTTCTGGGTCGTGAAGGACGCCGATTCCACCATCTACCTCCTCGGCACGGTCCACCTGCTGAAGCCCGAAACCGTGTGGAAGACCGACAAGTTGCTCGCGGCCGTGAACGAGGCCAAGCAGCTCTGGCTCGAACTCCCCACCACTGACCCGCAGGCGATGGCGCCGGAGATGATGCAGCTGGTCGTCAAATACGGCATGTCACCTGGCGTACCGCTGTCCAAGGACCTGACCCCCGACGAAATGAAGACGCTGGACCAGGCCGCGCAAGTCGCCGGCCTGACTGCATCGCAACTCAACGTCTTCCGCCCCTGGTTTGCAGCCCTGACGATCTCCAACGCTGCCATGGTGCGCGCAGGCTATGATCCATCATCCGGCGTCGACATGAATGTGGAGGCGATCTTCAAGGCGCGCGGAATCAAGCCGAATGGGCTCGAGAACGCCGAGCAGCAGATCAAGGTCTTCGCCAGCATGACGCGCGAGCAGGAACTGGAATACCTGCGCACGACGATGGAGGAGTACGAAAAAGCCTCGACCGAACTGGACCAGATGGTCGAGCAGTGGTCGCACGGCGACCTCGCCGGTCTGGAGCAGATGTTCGTCACCGATATGAAGACGGAAACACCGGACCTCTATGAGGCCCTGCTCCTCAACCGCAATGCCAATTGGGTCATGCAGATCCAGGAGATGCTGAAAGGCAAAGGCGTGATCTTTATCGCCGTCGGCGCGGGCCACCTGATCGGCCCCGACAGTGTGCTTTCAATGCTGAAGGCAAAAGGCATCCAGTCCGAGCGGGTGCAGTAGCGCTCAAACCACTCCCGGCCACGCCGCGAACACTGCCATCACCAGACTTGCCCCCACAATCCCCACCGCCGCCAGACGTGGTCCGTGCAGGCGGCTCCACAGCAGCGCACCGGTAAGCGCCATGGCGATCAACC
>CALRWU020000137.1:0-7433 GCA_943371945.1 Azorhizobium sp. AG788 | reverse complement strand
ATCTCCATGAACCAGTCGATCCACCACCGGTGTTCGGCGCTGTCCCCCTCGATCTCGCCCAGGAAGGCGCCGTGCTGTCGCCGGTTCTTCTCGCCCTTGCCGCCCAGCCGCGGCCGCAGGTATTCGCCGTCGAGGTCGGGGTCCGGCGTCGCCCAGGCGATGGCGTTGAACTCATGGTTGCCCAGCACCATCCGGGCCGACCCGGCCTCGACCATGGCGCGGACGGTTTCCAGGGTTCGCCGCTGACCCGGCCCCCGGTCGACCAGGTCGCCGACGAAGATGACGGTGCGACTAGGGTGACGCCAGGCGCCGGCGGTGCGTCGATAGCCGAGCTTGTGGAGCAGGCCTTCGAGGCGGTCGGCCTGGCCGTGGATGTCGCCGATGATGTCGTAGGGCATGGTGAGGTTGTTTCGCCGAAGGCGCGGCAAGGCAAGGAAGAACGGTGGGCGCTGAACGATCGCCCTCACCGACCGCCATAGGCTCAGGCCAAAGTCAGGGATGCGCCGATGGCGCCAAACCGCGCCACAAAGTCTTGCGCCCGCTCATAGAGCGGACGGGCAAGGCGCGGCGGCGCCCAGACGAAGAAGTGGCGAACGCCGTGGCTCGAGACTGTGACGCAGAACAAGGCGCCCTCACCCAGCGTCGCCGCCAGAGCCTGATGTCGCCGGGCCACGTAGGCAGCCAGGGTCTCACGGGGATGGTGCTGATAGAGGACCAGCGCCGAGCCTGCGGCGGCGAAGTCGGCGAGTTCGTTCAGGGCTGCGAACTTGGGACCGGCCTTGCCGATCAGGTTGGTGCCGCCGTTCTCCAGGCCATTGTCCGGGTCCGCGAAGACGATGTCGCTGCCGCCGATCGCCTTGATGGCGGCGGCATGCCAGGCCGCGCGGCGATCGGCCCGCGCCTGCCTCCCGGACGGGGAATTTGCCGGCAGGTCCGAGAAGTCGAGCAACTCGCCGAAGAAGCGGGCGCGGGGACCGAGGAAGCCGGCCTGGTCAACAGTTGCCAAGGAGCGGGCTCCGCTGTCGCGGATGGCCCTCAGCTGGTCATGGAGTTCAGGGTCCGGGTTACGATAGCGGTCGGGCCGATCCAGGTATCCGAGATGCATGCCGTCGATTTGGGACCGCTCCAGTTCGCCCAACTTCTGCGGGCAGGCGAGGTGCCACTGGACGCCCAGCGACAGGTCGCCTTGGCCTTGCGTCAGGCCGGCGAGGCTGCGGAGCAGGCCGTACTTGGCGTAATCGCCGATGTCGCCGACGTAGCGGTCTTGCATGAAGAGTATGTCCCGAGGGCTGAGCCTGAGTTCTGGTGGCGGAACATCCGTGAGGGCGCAATGCATACGCGGTGATGGGTATCACATCGCTGTATTTGCGGGCTGTTTTGGCCACTGCGCTGGCAAGAATGCCGCGGCTAGTGCTTTCTTGAGCCCCTATAGCCCCACGGCGACAACCGTATCATATCCACCGACTTGGGTCAGATCGGGATGGCTATCTATACCGGTGTAGCTGAGCGAGGCGTTTTCGTAGCGGCGGAAGGCAAAGACCGCCTCGTTCATCCTTTCGGTGTTGAACACCTTTAGGTCCACCAGCATCTGGAAGTCTGCAACGGTCAGGCCGGTTACCGTCTGGAACAGGTCCGGCTCGATCCGGGTGATGACCTCCTTAAGGTTGTTCTCGCGGAAGTCAGTCAAATACATGAAGGCCGGGATGCGGGTGGCGAACTTGATCAGTTTCTCCTGAACCTTCTTCCGCATCGATTTGTATTCCTTCTCTTCGGCGGTCAGCTCGCGCTTTTCCTTTTCCGACAAATCACCGGCCTGCGCCTTCCTCTTCAGGTCTTTCACCGCTTCCGACTTGGCGATGATGGTCTCGATAATGTTGTCGCCAAGGTTCCGCCAACCCTCGATGCGCTCGACGGCGGCCATGGCCTCTTCGCTTTCGAGAACCCGGCGCAGAGTGTCATTGTCCACATTGACCAGCAGGGCCGACTCCCACTTGCGTGCCAGAAGTGTGCCTGTGGTCCCGGCCATGGCGATATCGAGGATCTCGCCCGCATCGACCGGCTTCATGACCGCGCCGTCGTAGGCCAGCACCGGCAGAAAGCTGATCAGGTCCGCGACCGCCTGTTCCGGGTTCGCCTCCCCCGGCGACAGGCCGATGCCATAGGATGACAGCTGGCGCAGCGCCCGCGTCGGGGCGAAGTCGAAGACAAAGCAAACCGGCTTGACAACCTGTTCGCGGTTGGGATCGTCGCCCTCAGGGTTCTTGATCGACCACGGCGACTGCACCCGGAATGCCGCCTGAAAGTAGGTCTCGGGCGATTTAAGGTTTCGCAGCATGAGGATCGACGACCACTGCGGTATGGTTACGCCGGTCGTCAGCTTTCCGCAGGACAGGGTGATAGTCTGGCTCTTGAAACCCTCACCAATAGCCGCGCGCACGGGCGGGACGGCGTCCAGCCCGATGCCTGCGTTTGCACCTGCCACCATGACGACGCGGTAGTCATGCCAGAAGACGTTCTGGGGCTCTGCCAGCAGGTTCCGCATGGCTTCACACGCGGCGACGTTTGGTAGGAACCAGAAGGCGTGGTTCAGCCAAGGCAAAAGCTGGCTGTCGGCATACGGCCACGGCGGCCGAGCTCCGGACTTCAGCGCATCACCGGGCGCATGCTCGCCGCGTATGACCTGGAGCCATTTCTGTACGTGGTCCTTATGGATGAAGGACGCAGCGTCACCGGTTCCGGTAGCAGCGAAGAAGGCGTTCAGATCGAACTCGTCGAACTCGCCCCCGCTAGCAATCGCCAGAAGCTCCTGTGGCATTTGATAGGTCAGCAGCCGCATCTCGGGCAGGGCGGCGTAAGGGTTGCGCGCTCCCGGGTGGTCCACCTTGAACGCGGCCTTGGCGCGCTGCTCATCGGTATAGGTCCAGTTGAAGATCTGTTCCTCGATGAACTCGCCGGTCGCTAGCGCCTTGAAAGGCGTTCCCGACAGATAAACATAGGCGCGGGTGGTGATGGGTAGAAACTCGGCCTCTGCCTCGGACAAGACCCCGAGGTCCTCGTTCACCTGCTCTAGGTCGGCGGTGTATTCGACCTTGGCCGCGCGGGCGTCCGTTTCGCCCTCGAACAGCTCCTTGGCAGTGTCGCGCCAAGCCCCGAAATGGTATTCGTCAAAGACCACGAGGTCCCAGTTGGTCGTGTGCAGCCACTCGTTCTTGGGCTTGATCGCGCCGGTCCCGGCCTCTCGTCCCAGTAGGTCCTGAAAGCTGCCGAAATAGACCAGCGGCCGGTCGTGGTCGACATCCCGAGGATCGCGGCCGGAGGCACGGGACAGATACTGCCACCCCTCGAAATCGACGTGCCCTTCCAGATCGGCCTGCCAGGCGTCCTCTACGGCAGGCTTGAAGGTGACGACCAGTACCCGTTTGGCCTCCAGCTTGCGGGCCAGCTGATAGGCGGTGAAAGTTTTTCCGAACCGCATCTTGGCGTTCCAGAGGAAACGCGGAACGGCGCCCTCATCTTCGGCCCAGCGCGACTGGAAATAGGCATAGGTGGCATCCACCGCCGCCTGCTGCTCAGCACGCGGGGGAAAGCTTTGGTCGCGGGCTCCGGTGATGTTCTGGCCCGTGCGTAGCTGGTGCAGGGCTGCCTGTACGTCGGCGACGGTGCAGCGCATCCACTCCAGTTGGACCCGTTCGTGCCCCTTGGCCTTCAGGGCGTCACGTAAGGCATGGTCGGAGATGACGGAGCCATCGTCGCGGGTGGCCGGTTCGTCTAGTTCAATCCAGGGCGCGATACCCGCTGTCTTCGTCTGTTCGCCGATCCGTAGTTTCACGTCGCGCGTGGTCTGGCCGATCTTCAGCAGGCCAGCGTGCGACGGCGCGTCGATCGAGTAGGCGTAGAGGCGCGGATTGACACCTGGCCTTGGCGGCAGGATGTCGTCGATGGAACGGCTCAAGCCGCCGCCTCCATTGGGCGGATCATGCTCTCGATGTAGGCCTGTTCGTCAGCTGTAATGCCGTATTTCTCGTAAAGAGCGGCGTCGGTCCAAGTGCGGTCCCAAGATTGCTGGGGCACCCAACGATACATGCCTCGAAATACGTGCTGGGCAGGCTTGCGTAGCGAGATCAGGAATCGCGTTAGCCGGGTTTTCAAATATGATTCTACGCTTCGCGCCTCTGCTTCGGAGCCCAATGGCCCCGCAACAAGATAGGTTTGTGTGCAAGCCGATCCGGGCTCACCGATCATGGGTGGACCGAGAACTAAATCTACGCCGCTCCGTTCACGCTCGCGACCCGATCCAGCGACAGGCAAGAACAACTTCCAAGTATCTAACAAATGCGAGTTCTTGGTAACTGCTTCGCGCGGCATCGCACCCTGAACCCGCTTCGTCGCGAGGTTCGCATAGAGACGAATCTGGGACGCATCTGGCTCAGCGCCACGGGTATAGTCAGTGAAGTTGGTCGCCAAGCCGAACGGCGTGTCGCCGCTGACCAGAGCCTCGAAGGATGGTGCATTGGTGCCTACAACCCTTCTGAGTATGTCGAGCGCCCGCGTGTCGCGCACAAACACGTCGAACTCATTGAGAGATCGCGGATGTGGTCCGATCAGTTCGCCGTTACGGTTGAATGTGCACTCGCATGGTCCGTTGTGGTCACGGTCCCACAGAAAATAGCAAATGCCGCCGCCGATCCCGACCGACGGGAACACGTCTTTCGCATTCTCATGGTCGACCATGGCGCGAAGGCGTTTATCCGCGAGGAATCCGGCTCTAAACTCCCCTAGTCCCCGCCCGCCGGCCATCCATCGCGACGGGATTACCATGCTCAGGAATCTTGGATCCAACCCCATCGCCTGCTCGACGAAGTGTTGATAGATCGGCGCGTCGTTTGTGCCGCCACCAGCCCCCGTCATCTGGTAGGGCGGATTTCCGATGATCACGTCGAACTGCATGTCGTCTCCGAACCACTCGGATATCCGAGTTCTGATACTATCGGTGTGAATGAAGGCGTACGCGTGGGACTCAAGTCCTTCTTCGCGATCCATAATCTCCTTGCTCGCGGCGCAATATCGGCATCGCCCTTCAACCCAGCTGTGCTCCGTCCGCTGGAACCAGACATTACCATCTTCGCTTTCGAACCCCCGGGCTACCGAGTGGTCGCCATTGGCCCATTTTGAGCAATACAGGCTGCGGCGTGCCAGCAGCGCGGTGAGGCGGGTGATGCCGATGCCGAACAGCTGTTTCGTCAGGATGTGATCGACGCGAGTTTGCAAGTCGGGCATTTCGTCCGCCAACCCGTCGATCAGCCGCTTGGCGATCTCGCGCAGGAAGACCCCCGATTTGGTGCAGGGGTCCAGGAAGGTGGCCGAACTGTCGGCCCACAGGCTCGCGCCATCGTTGGCCGACGCCCACGCCTCCGCCAGCGTGTCCAGCATCCGCGCGGCGATCTCAGGAGGGGTGAAGACTTCGTCGTTCGACAGATTGGCGATACAGGTCAGAACGTCGGGGTTGCGCTTGAGCAGGGCGAACGGCGTGGCATCGGTCATGCGGCGGCACCCTCTGGCGTTTGATCCAGCGCCGCGAGATCGCGCACCGTCAACGGGGGCCAGGTTTTCACGGGCTGAAAGACCTCATGCTTGCCGAGATGCTGGAACAGCATGCCTTCTTCCCGAAGTCCGGCAGTCTGGGTCATGCGGTCGAGGCGGAAGTCGCGGCGCTGGAACTTGCCGTTGCCGATATGGCCCCACTCCACGAAGGTGATCGGCCCCCCGTCTGCCGCCAGCATGGACAGGGCGTCGCCGTGGATCAGGTTCAGGGACAGGATGTTGGCGGCCGCGTGCCAGACCTCATCCTCGGGCGTCAACGACATGTACTCGCTGAACAGGGCCAGCATGTCGGCGCGGCACTCGGCGATGTTATCGGCCAGAAGTTCGATGCCGTAACAGGACGACACCGCCACAAGGCCGTAGATGCGCTTTTCGAACGCCGAGCGCCCGTACTTCAGTTCGACCGTGTCGAGCTTGCGCGCGAGGATGCGGACCAAGAAATTGCCGCTTCCGCAGGCCGGCTCAAGGAAGCGCGAGTCGATCCGCTCGCTTTCGCCCTTGACCAGATCGAGCATGCGTTCGACGAGCCACGCGGGAGTGAAGACCTCTCCGTGGTCAGCGACGCGCTTTTTTGATTTGATGAGACTCATATCTACGCCAGCATAGGGTCAGACCGACAGCTTAGCGAGTTCGCTTCGGGATGCCCTTGTCGGCTGTATTGAGGAGCTTGCCGCTGAGATGGCGGACACGCCCACTGACGACTAGCCGTTCGGTTCCGCCTGGGTGCACTTTTGGATTTCGGTGACATTGCACTCAATGCCCGCGAGGTCGCTGACGCACGTTGAACGACCTACGCTCCTACCCGCTCCGGCCGCAGCGTAAACCCCAGGGCGTTCGGTCGCGAGGGAACAGTTCAGAGCAACTGGCTGCTGGTGATTTCGAGCGGCTAAAGGCCTGACTGGCGGCTCAACAGGGTTCGTTGGACGACGCCTTCCTGAGGCGGGGGCTAGGCGCGTCAGACGTCGGCGCTGCCCTCATCCGACCCTGCTCCGCCAACGCTCCGCAGGGCCACCTTCTCCCGGCAAGCGGGAGAAGGATTGTGGTGGGCGAAATGCGATAATAGTCACCCGCTTCGATAAGCGGCTCCCCTCCCCTCACCATCGGAGCCCCCCCATGCCCGCCAGCCCGTCAGACGCCCTGTGCGGCAAGCCGCTGACCCCGCGCCAGCAGCGGTTTGTGCAGGAGATCCTGGTGGATGGGGTGGTGGCGGCGGCGGCGCGGCGGGCGGGGTATTCGGGGAAGTCTTCGCTGTATTCCTGCAACCAGCTGATGAAGAACCCCCGGGTGATGGCCGCCGTCGAGGCCGAGCGGGCCCGGCGGGCGGCGCCGTGGACGCGGGAGACGGCGACCCGGGCGCTGCGCCAGATCGCCGAGGCCAATGTGCTGGACTATGCGCGGCCGGGGCCGGACGGGACGCTGGAGCTGGACCTGTGGCGGCTGGAGCGGGACCAGGCCGGGCCGGTGAAGGCGCTGAGCGTGGTGGAGAAGACCGACCCGGTGAGCGGGGTGGTGACGCGGACCGTGGGGTTCACCCTGGCCGACCGGGCGTCGGCGCTGATGAAGCTGGCCTCGGTGCTGGAGTCGGAAGAGGACGGCAGGGCGGAGCGGCGCGGATGGGTGCAGGGGGCGGAGGCGGTGGCGGCGCTGACCCCTGCGCAGCTGGGCCGGTTCCAGGCGCTGTGGGCGAAGCGGCGGCGGCGGGGCAAGGGGGCGGCGATCGATGTGACGCTGCGCGACTTCCTGGGCGAGGAGGCGTTGCACCAGCGGCGGGAGCTGGCGGCGGCCGAGGCGGCGGTGAGCGCGCGGGAGAAGGCCATGGAGCGGGCCGAGTA
>CALRWU020000136.1:0-7444 GCA_943371945.1 Azorhizobium sp. AG788 | reverse complement strand
TTCAGCTTTTGCAGAGTTTCCTGGCGCGCTTCGTCTTTCTTGCCCTGAATGGCGCGGTTCACGCGCGCCAGCAGTTCGTTGAGATCGGTAAGCGAGAGTCCGTCAATGTTTGGCAGTTTCGCAGCCATTCGCAGCCCCTTGAATCTCGTTGTCTGGTTCAGCCCGGTCCCAACACGAATCGCAATATACGGGGACAACTCTAATGTCCAAACAATGATCGTTCTCTGTGGCTGAATGTTAATTTTGAAGCGAATTCAACTTAGCCGATGCGCGTGCCACGCGATATGCTCTGATATAAATGTGGCAATGCAGAAATAGCTATGATCATAGCCTTCCTGCCGCCGGAGCGTGAGTTTCTGACCTGCTTCCTGTGCGGCCGCTTCGAGCAGTTCGGGCTTCAGCTGTTCCACGAGAAACGGATCGGCGAGGCCCTGATCGATGAGGATATCGTCGAAATAGCCGTGCGCGAGTCCTGACCGCACCAAGGCGCATGCGTCGTGGTCCCGCCATTTCGAACGGTCGGGGCCGAGATATGCGGTGAACGCTTTCTCGCCCCACGGACAGTTCATAGGTGACACTATAGGCGCGAAGGCTGACACGGACCTGAAGAGTCCGGTGTGGCGGAATGCAAGCGTAAGGGCGCCGTGACCGCCCATCGAGTGGCCGGAGACGCCGAGGCGGACGGGGTCGGCCGGAAAGTTCGCGCGGATCAGCGGGATCAGATCCTTCGTGATCCAGGATTCCATCTGGAAATGCGGGGCCCATGGCGCCTCTGTGGCGTCAACGTAGAAGCCCGCACCCTGACCGAGATCATAGCCGGGATCATCCGCAACATTCTGTCCGCGCGGCGAGGTGTCGGGAGCGACGATGATCATGCCGTGTTCGGCTGCGGCCGGGTATGCGCCGGCCTTGGTGGTGAAGTTGTCTTCGGTGCAGGTGAGCCCAGATAGCCAGAGCAGGACAGGGAAAGGGCCGGGGCCCTCAGGTGTGAACACGCTGAAAGTCATCGGCGTGCCGGTGGCGGCGCTGTCATGCCGGCAATAGCGAAGTTCCCCGCCTGCAACGCGATGGGTCTTGATGGTTTCGAATGTCATGCTTTTCCTACGACGACGGAAGGTAGTTCTTACGATCCGTTATCGCGATGGCCAGTGCAAAAGGGAATTCCCGAGGGTCTCGGATCAGGCGAAAGATCGACCTGCATCGTCATTGCGGTGGACAACTTCCCATCGCCCGCGCGGAGATACCATCCAGACAGCGCCGTCAGAACCGCTCGCGTCGAACAGGCCGACGCCACGAGCCTGTGCCGCCTTCTTTGCGCGGTGAAGGGCGGGACCGCTGGAATCCCAGTCGAAACTCGCCTGCACGACGCTTTGCAGGAAGCGGTACTCGGCATTCTTCGAGGCGCTGGCGCTGTCCAGATCGTAAACACGGTGTGGATCGGCGGTTCCCGGGAAGCCTTGAGCCATGTCGCGCTGCCAGGCCTGGAGCGCAGGCGTGGCGCGCGACGGATCGCTGGCGAGCGGCCCGTCCATCGACCGGAACGCGCGGCTGACCCAGTCGAGGAAATCGTACCGGTCGCGCGGCGCAGCGAACAGGTCGAAGGCGTAGAGATCATAGGCCAAGGGCGTAATCCGGCGTTGTGGGGGGTTAACTTAGACCACGCGGCCGTTAAGGCTTCGATACGGAGGTTGTGTGGATTTCGCCGGAGGTGGGGTTTGCCCACGACTTGATGCGCGTCACGTTGGCCAGGAGAAACGCGGTCTAAAAGACCACCACGCTACGGATGCTCTCGCCTGCGTGCATCAGGTCGAAGCCCTTGTTGATGTCTTCGAGCTTCAGCGTGTGGGTGATCATCGGGTCGATCTCGATCTTGCCGTCCATGTACCAGTCGACAATCTTCGGCACATCGGTACGGCCGCGGGCGCCGCCGAAGGCTGAGCCTTTCCAGACACGGCCCGTGACGAGCTGGAACGGGCGCGTCGCGATCTCCTTGCCGGACTCGGCCACGCCGATGACGATCGAGGTGCCCCAGCCGCGATGGCAGGCCTCGAGCGCCTGGCGCATCACATTCACATTGCCCGTGCAATCGAATGTGTAGTCAGCGCCGCCATCGGTGAGGGCGACGAGGTACTGCACAAGATCATTGGTGATGTTGTTCGGGTTGACGAAGTGCGTCATGCCGAAGCGCTCGCCCCATTCCTTCTTGGCGGGGTTGATGTCGACGCCGACGATCTTGTCAGCCCCAACCATCTTGAGGCCCTGGATAACGTTGAGGCCGATGCCGCCGAGGCCGAAGACGATGCAGTTCGAGCCGGGCTCGACTTTTGCCGTTTTCACGACGGCGCCGACGCCGGTGGTGACGCCGCAGCCGATATAGCAGGCCTTGTCGAACGGGGCGTCCTCGCGGATTTTTGCGAGCGCGATTTCTGGCAGGACAGTGAAGTTCGAGAAGGTCGAACAGCCCATATAGTGGAAAACGGTCTGGCCCTTGTAGCTGAAGCGCGAGGTGCCGTCCGGCATCAGGCCCTTGCCCTGGGTGGCGCGGATCGACGTGCAGAGATTGGTCTTCTGCGAGAGGCAGCTTTTGCACTGGCGGCATTCGGGCGTGTAGAGCGGGATGACGTGGTCGCCGGGCTTCAGCGACGTCACGCCGGCGCCGACTTCGCGGACGATGCCCGCGCCTTCATGGCCGAGGATGGAGGGGAAGAGGCCTTCCGAATCGAAGCCATCCAGCGTGTAGGCGTCTGTGTGGCAGATGCCGGTCGCCATGATTTCCACCAGCACTTCGCCAGCCTTGGGTCCTTCAAGATCAAGCTCGACGATTTCGAGCGGCTTCTTGGCTTCGAAGGCGACAGCGGCGCGGGTTTTCATTGGCATTCTCCTGCTCGACCGAGAGGTGCAGCGAGGCGGGCGGGCGGTCAAGGCGCTGAACAAATTTCTATGCGCTGAACAGCGGACCCTCGCCCTTTACTCGGCTCCCGGGTTGGGGAAAGGCTTGGCGCCGGTCCGGAGATATTTCATGCGTCTGTTGCTTGCCTGTG
The DNA here is from genome assembly GCA_943371945.1 of Azorhizobium sp. AG788. GTDB lineage: Bacteria > Pseudomonadota > Alphaproteobacteria > Caulobacterales > Hyphomonadaceae > UBA7672. The sequence continues at coordinate 4,403 of CALRWU020000136.1, read as the reverse complement.
CCCTTTTACTATCAGCGTGCGCTTCGGCGCAGGCGCAACCGCGCAGCGCCGAGAAGGTGATGATGCAGACGGTCGTGGCGGAGCACGAGCGGTCGATTGCGCTGCTTGAGAAGCTGGTGAACCAGAATAGCGGGTCGCTGAATATTGCGGGCGTGAAAGCGGTCGGCGACATGGTGCGGGCGGAGCTGGAGCCCCTGGGCTTCAAGGTCAGCTGGATCGACATGAGTGAGACGGCGCGTGGGGGACACCTGATCGCGACGCATGCGGGCAAGGGCAAGAACGTTCTGTTGATCGGTCACATGGATACGGTGTTCGAGCCTGACAGCCCGTTCCAGAAGTTCGAGCGCCAGGGAACGCGGGCGACCGGACCTGGTATTGGCGATGATAAAGGTGGCGTCGTGGTGATCATCGCGGCGCTGCGCGCGATGAAGGCGGCGGGCACGCTTAAGGACGCCAATGTCACGGTGATGCTGACGGGCGACGAGGAGCGCTCGGGCGAGCCCCTGTCGGTTGCGCGGCGCGACCTGATCGCGGCGGGCAAGGTCGCCGACTATGCCATCGAGTACGAGGAACTGATTGTCGACGCGGGCAAAGACTTCGCGACTGTGGCGCGCCGCGGCGCGGCTGGCTGGACGCTGACGGCCGGCGGCAAGACGGGGCATTCCGGCGGCGTATTCAATGAGACGATGGGGTATGGCGCGATTTACGAGATCACACGGATCCTCGATCGCTTCCGCGAGGAGCTGCGCGAGCCCAACCTGACCTACAATGTCGGCGTGATCGTTGGTGGGACGCCAGCGTTGATCGATGCCGAGGGCTTCCGGGTTTCTGGTTCGGGCAAGACGAACATCATTCCCGAGACAGCCATCGCACGTGGCGACCTGCGCGCTCTGACGCCGGAACAGGAAGCGCGGGCGCGCGAGAAGATGCAGGCGATCGTGAAGGAGCACCTGCCGCAGACGACGGCCACGCTGGTTTTCCCCGATGACGCCTATCCTTCAATGGCGCCGACCGAGGGCAACCGGGCGCTGCTGGCTAGGCTGAATGCGGTCAATCGCGATCTGGGCCTGCCGGAAATGGCCGAGTGGGATCCGGCCAAGCGCGGTGCGGCAGACAGCAGTTTTGTGGCGGCCGATGTCGATATCATCGCCGGCATGGGTGCGGCTGGCGAAGGCTCGCATGCGGAGGGCGAGTCGATCGATCTCAACAGCCTGGTGCGCCAGGGGCAGCGAAGCGCCCTGCTGATCTCGCGGCTGAGCCTCGGCAAGTAATTAGCGGAAATCGCGCCGCCTTACGCAACGGAGGGAATCGACGCGGGCGTGGGAGCTCGGGTTAGACTGCGTGCATGAAACCCATGAAGCCATCCAAAAGTCCATTCTACACTGAAGAACACGAGGCCTTTCGCGAGACTGTGCGAAGGTTCGTGGCGAAGGAGATCGAGCCCTTCGCCAATGAGTGGGATGAGGCGGGGGAGTTTCCGCGCGAGCTTTACAAGAAAGCCTCGGCTATCGGCCTGATGGGCATGGGTTTCCCCGAAGCATTCGGCGGTTATCCCGCAGACCAGTTCATGCGGATCGTCGCCTCCCAGGAACTGGCGCGGCATGGGTCGGGTGGGATCAATGCCAGCCTGATGAGCCACGGCATCGGTGCGCCGCCGATTGCTGTCGGCGCGCGACCGGACGTGCAGGCGCGGGTGCTGCCGCAGATCCTGGCGGGCGAGAAGATATCGGCGCTGGCGATCACCGAGCCGAATGGCGGCTCCGATGTCGCAAGCCTGCGTACGACTGCGCGGCGGGATGGCGACCACTATGTCGTCAATGGCGAGAAGACGTTCATCACATCCGGCATGCGCGCGGACTACATCACGACGGCGGTGCGTACCGGCGAAGGCGGAGCGGGCGGGGTCAGCATGCTGCTGATACCGGGCGACACGCCGGGGCTATCGCGGACGAAACTGAAGAAGATGGGGTGGTGGGCGTCGGATACGGCGACGCTGCATTTCGACAATTGCCGCGTGCCGGTGGAGTACCTGATCGGTGAGGAAGGGCGTGGTTTCCAGATCATCATGCGGAACTTCAACTCCGAGCGGATGGGGATGGCGGCGGGGTGCGCCGCCTACGCCCGCGTGTGTGTGGATGAGGCGATGGCGTATGCGCAGCAGCGCGAGACGTTCGGGAAGCCGCTGTCGCAGCATCAGGTGATCCGCCACAAGCTGGTCGACATGATGCAGAAGGTGGTGGCGACACAGTCGATGCTGGAACTGCTGGCGTGGCAGTTAGGACAGGGCGAGAACCCGGTCGCGGAGATCTGCATGCTGAAGAACCAGGCGACGCAGACGATGGCGTTCTGCGCGTCCGAGGCCGTGCAGATATTTGGCGGCGCGGGATACATGCGCGGGGCCAAGGTGGAGCGCATCTATCGCGAGGTGAAGGTCAACGCGATCGGGGGCGGGGCGGAGGAGATCATGAAGGATCTCGCCAGCCGGCAGATGGGGCTGTGAGCCTTTCCGCGTCCTCCCTGACGGAAAGCCGGGACACGCGGAGTTGACGTGCCCGTCATGCGTGTGACCCGTGTCATGGGCGTGAGAATATGCGTAGATACTCGCAAGTTTATCCCTTTGAGGCAGATCCTGTCATGAAACTCCCTATCAAAGCGGCTTTGTGCGCGGTTGCGGCGCTGGCGATTGCCGGGCCGGCTTCGGCGCACTTCATCCTCATGGCGCCTGATGCGTGGGTCGAGGTCAACGTCCTGGGCGATCCGCAAAAGGCTGCGCCGTGCGGGACGTCGGACATCACCAAGGGTACGCCGACCGGGAAGATCACCGAGATGCGCGGAGGCGATCCGCTGCACATCAAGATCAAGGAGACGATCTACCATCCCGGCTATTATCGCGTGGCCCTGTCTGTTCTGGACCGCAGCGAACTGCCGGCGGACCCGGTCGCCACGACCCGCGAATCCCCGCGTGGACCGATCTCCGTTTCGGCGAAGATTGATCCGGCGCCGAAGGCGCCCGTGCTGGCCGATGGCCTGTTCGAACATCGCGTGCGCCCGCAGCCGGGCACATTCTGGGAGACAGACGTCAAGCTGCCGAATATCAACTGCGACAAGTGCACAGTGCAGATCCTGCAATTCATGGAAGAGCACGGCCTCAACAAGGAAGGCGAGTTTTCGTACCACCACTGCGCCGACCTGAAGATCACCGCCAATCCGGCGCTGCCGATCGACAAGGGCTGGCCTGGCCAGAAGTAGGCTTCAGAGATCGAGCAGGCTCAACACGTCGGCCAGCGATTGGCCGACGTGAACTGTTTGCGCGCGGGTTTCGTCATCGGGCTGGATGAGATCGGGCACCATCACGGTCATCAGGCCGGCGGCGTGGGCTGAAGCCACGCCCGTCGGTGAGTCTTCGACAGCCAGCACGTCGTGGGGATGAAAGCCGAGCATCGTTGAGGCTTTCAGGTAGGGCTCGGGGTGTGGCTTGCCGTGCTCGACGTCTTCGCGCGTGACAACGCCCTGGAAGCGGTGCGCGAGATCATGCGCCGCGAAATGCTTGTTGACCCAGCCCGGCCCTGACGAGGTCGCGAGGGCGAACGGCACACGGTCCGCCTCGAGCCGGTCGAACAGGGCGAGTGCGCCGGGTTTCAGCGGGGCGGACTTGTCGCCGAAGAACTCCCCCACCGTCGCGTAGAAGGTTTCAAGCGGGAAGGTCTCGCCGAAATACTCCCGCATCTTCATTTCGCTGTGCTGGCGGTGGCGACCGACCAGAGACAGGAACTGATCGTGCGTGAAGGGTATGCCGTGCCGGTCGGCGGCGGCCATGTAGGCCTCCAGCACCAGCGCTTCGCTATCGATCAGCGTGCCGTCGAGGTCGAAAACCACAGCTTTTGGCGGCCGCGGCAGGCGCAGACCGGAACGGGACGGCGGGGGCGAAGAATTCATGGGTGGGAGGTGGCGGTTCCGGCTGGCCCGGTCAAGCGGATGGGGGTAGGGAACGCACAAAGACAGATATACGGGAGCTACGCGTATGCGGCGCATTGAAGGTTTCATCGGCGGCAAATCGGTCAAGGCGACGTCGGGCCGCGAGGGCGACGTGTTCAACCCGAACACGGGCGAAGTTCAGGCCAAGGTCGGCCTTGCGACGACCGAGGACGTCGATGCGGCCGTGCAGGCGGCGGCGAAAGCCCTGCCGGGCTGGTCTTCGACGAACCCGCAGCGCCGGGCGCGCGTGATGTTCGAATTCAAGCGCCTTGTCGAAGCCAACATGCAGCAGCTCGCGGAACTGCTGTCGAGCGAGCACGGCAAGGTGGTGGCCGACTCCAAAGGCGACATCCAGCGCGGCCTGGAAGTGATCGAATTTGCGTGTGGCATTCCGCATGCGCTGAAGGGCGAGTACACGGAAGGCGCTG
>CALRWU020000135.1:0-7483 GCA_943371945.1 Azorhizobium sp. AG788 | reverse complement strand
ACTTCATCTCGGCGCTGTCGGCCGACCCCGACAAGGATCCGGACGGCGGGCAAATTTATCAGACTGTGATCGAGCAGGTTGAGCGTCCGCTGATCAAGCTGGCGCTGGCGGCGACCAACGGGAACAAGGTGCGGGCCGCGGCCCTGCTTGGGCTGAATCGCAATACGCTGCGCTCGAAGATAAATGGACTTGGCGTAGCGGAAGGCGACTAGCCTTCACATCTCTCGCGTCTGAGGAGAGAACGCAGTTCCAGCCCAGAATTGTGTTGCCGCCGCGCATCACACTGTGGTTTGATAGTCACACTGTGTTGCCCAGCCGCCTCACTGTGAAGGCTCTGACTGGCAGGCGCACGAGGTGATTGTTCGCCCTGTCCGGGCGCCGCCAACGCATATGGGGGACATTGGCGCGGCAGGGCAGGGCTTTGGGTAGAGTGTGAATGCCTGACACGGCGACCGCAGCTAGGGACGCGAGGATAAGGCTCGGCAGAGCTACCTCGAACATGTTCAAGGCGCTGTTCGGTCTTGCGGTGGTCATCGCCGCCGGCGGCACGTTTCTCGCCATCACCGACACCAGCCCGAATGCTGCTGCACAGCCGGGGCTCGTCTGGGCGCTTGCCGCCAACCTGGTCCTGATCGCCGGCGTCGCAACTGTCCTCGGCCTTCGCGTTTTCCAACTCGTTCGCGAGAACCGCGAGACGAACGGTGGTGCGCGGCTGCGGCTGCGGATCATCTTTCTGTTCTCGCTGACGGCAGCGATCCCGACAATTCTGGTCGCGGGTTTTCTGGCGGTGGCGATCAACCGGTCGGTTGATGGCTGGTTCAGCCGGCCCGTGACGAACATTGTGCAGGGCGGCAAGGAAGCCGCGCGCGCTGCCATGGATGACCTCCGTACAGAAGTCGAACGAGAGGCCAAGGGCATCCACAGCGACATCGCCGCGTCGGCGCCGCCCGCCGACGGCTCCCAGCCGCCGATCAACGCGCTAGCGGACTATCTGCAGCGTCGCAGCGCCGCGCGTGGATTGTTCAGCCGGGTCGAACTGCTGGATGCTTCAGGCGCCCCGCTTTTCCAGGTCGCTGATCCCAACGAGGCGCCGCCATCTGTCAGTCCGACGCCAAAGGATTGGGACGCTGCGAAGGTTGGCGAGATCAATGTGCGGGAAGATGCTGACGGCGCCATCCGCGTGTTCTTCAAAGCGCCAATCTTCGACAATGTCTATGTTCAGATGGCGCGCTCGATTCCGCCGCAGGTGAGCGCGCGCTTCAAGGAAGCAGACGAGTCGCTCAAGGCGTTCGAAGAGGCGCAAGCGCGTCGGCAGGCGCTGAGTATTGTGCTGACGTTGAGCTATGTCGAGGCGGCAGCGCTGATGCTGTTGGGCACAGCCTGGCTGGGGATGACAGCGGCGGCGCGGATCGCCATGCCAATCGGCGCGTTGGCAGGCGCCGCGCGCGCGGTACGCGATGGCGACCTGTCCGTGCGAATGCTGCGGCCAACCGTTCGCGATGAGATCGCGGACCTTGCCGATGCGTTCAATGAGATGACGGACCGGCTGTCCCGGCAAACCGGCGCCCTGGACCGCGCCAGGATCGACGCTGAGACGCGTTCGAACTTCATCGAGGCGGTGTTGGCGGGGGTGGAAGCCGGGGTCGTGCGGATCGATGGGGCGCTGCGGGTGACCATCGCCAACACCTACGCGCAGAACCTGCTGGAGTTTGTGCACCGGCCGGGCAGCGAGACGCCGCTCAGCGAGATCGCGCCCGAATTCGTGTCGGCTGCGCGGCGGGCGATTGAAACGGGTCAGTCGGTCGATACGAGCTGCAAACGGCAGACGGAGAACGGGACGCTGCACTTGCAGGTGCGGGTATCGCCCGAAATGGACGTGGAGGCGGATACAGCCGGCGCGGTGATCACATTCCACGACACGACGCGGCTTGTGCTGGGGCAACGTCAGGCGGCGTGGCGGGATGTGGCGCGGCGGATCGCGCATGAGATCCGCAATCCTCTGACGCCGATCCAGCTCGCGGCGGAGCGCCTGCGGCGGCGCTTTGCGAGCCAGATCACGACGGATCGCGAGACGTTCGAACGCTGCACGGACACCATAACGCGGCAGGTCGCGGACATTGGACGCATGGTGGAAGAGTTCTCGGGCTTTGCGCGAATGCCGAAGCCGACTTTTGGCAGGTTCAATCTGGTTGACATGGTGGAATCGGTCGCGTTCTCGCAACGCATGACCACGCCGCAAATCTCGGTGACCGTGACGGCGCCGCCGCATCCTGTGGAGACGCTGGGTGACGAGCGGATGCTGGCACAGGCGCTGACCAACATTGTGAAAAACGCCGCCGAAGCGGTCGATCGCCACATCGAGGCATCGGGCGGCGGCAAGGGCGCCGTCTCGATCGACGTGTTCATGGACGGTGAGGAAGTGCAGGTGTCTGTGCGTGACAATGGCGGCGGCTTCCCGACCGAAGATCGCGAGCGCCTGCTCGAACCTTATGTGACGACGCGAAAGAACGGTGTGGGGCTTGGCCTCGCAATCGTGAACCGCATTGTCGAAGACCATGGCGGCCGCATCTGGCTGGGCGACAATGATCTCGCACAGACAGGCGCGCGGGTGGATATCCGCATGCCGCTTCAGCCCAAGCCTATCGAAGAGTCCGTAGCCTATGCCGGTGAAGGAGTAGCGTAATGACTACCGAAATTCTGGTCGTCGACGACGAAGCTGATATCCGCGAACTCGTTGGCGGAATCCTGCAGGATGAGGGCTTCATTGTCCGAACCGCGGGCAACTCCAGCGACACGCTGGCCGCCGTGCGCACACGTGCGCCGCGCCTCGTTGTGCTGGATGTGTGGCTCAAGGGATCCGAACTTGATGGCCTCGGCATCCTGTCGATCCTGAAGGAGATGGATCCATTCTTGCCGGTGGTGGTGATCTCCGGCCACGGCACGATGGAAACCGCCGTAGAAGCGATCCGGCGCGGCGCTTATGATTATCTCGAAAAGCCGTTCAAGGCCGAGAAGCTCATCGTCACGATCCAGCGGGCACTCGAGAACGCCGAGCTCAAGCGCGAGAACTCACGTCTGCGCGCCCGGTCGGCGTCCTCGCATGAACTCGTCGGCAAATCGAGCGTGATGGCGCAGCTGTCGAGTTCGATCGACAAGGTTGCCCCGACCAACAGCCGCATCATGATCTCGGGCCCGCCCGGCTCGGGCAAGGATCTGGTGGCCCGCCTGATCCATGAGCGCTCGCTCCGTGCAACCGGACCCTTCGTGGTGGTGAACGCTGCGACGATCGACCCGGAACGGGTCGAGTCTGAGATGTTCGGCGAGGAGTTCGGCAATGGGAAGGCGCCGAAGATCGGGCTCTTCGAGCAGGCGCACGCTGGCACACTGCTGCTGGATGAGATTTCGGATATGCCGCTTGCGGCCCAGAGCCGCATTCTGCGTGTACTGGTCGACCAGCGTTTCCGCCGCCGCAATGGCGCTGACGATGTGTCAGTCGACGTTCGTGTGGTGACAACGACTGCGCGCGACCTCCGGGCCGAAATCGCCGCAGGCCGGTTCCGCGAAGACCTCTACTATCGCTTGAACGTGGTCCCGGTTGACGTTCCCTCGCTGGACCGCCGTCGCGAAGACATACCCGAATTGGTGCGCTACTTCGTTCAACGCGTCGCGGATGCCACTGGTCTTCAACCGCGTCCCTTCTCGGACGAAGCCATCGCGGTGCTGCAAGCCAGCGAATGGCCCGGCAACGTCCGCCAACTCCGGAATGTGGTTGAGCGTTTGCTGATCCTGACGAATGGCGAACCGCCGGGAGCCATTACGGCCGAGCACCTGCCGAGCGATTCCAATGGCGGCGGCGCCTCTGCCGCAGGGTCCATGCAGATGATCTCAATGTCCCTGCGCGACGCGCGGGAACATTTCGAGCGGGAATATCTGTCGATGCAGATCACGCGGTTTGGTGGAAACGTCTCCCGGACAGCCGCCTTCATTGGCATGGAGCGCTCGGCGCTGCACCGGAAGCTCAAGGCCCTCGGTGTCGACACCAGTCTTGGGCTCAAGGAAACACAGGGCTGAAAGCAGGATAGGGGCGGGGCGTGAGATACAAAGGACTGGTTTTTGCTGTGGCGTTGACCGGAAGCGCGTCCGCTCAGGAGGGCGCCGTCTCGCAGGCGGGTGAGTGCCTCGCGCCAGCCGTGCCGGAAACATGGTCTGCCGGACCGGCGCTGGAAAAAGTGGTCCCGCCCAGATGCCTGAACCTGGAGAAGAACACCACGACCTGCTCAAAGAAGGTGTTCGATGGCTATAACGCGCAGATCTTGGCCTACAATGAGGCCCTGAAGGCGCGCATCGAAGCCTTCAACACCTATACTAGAAGCCTGAATGCCTATGTCCGTGCGGCCAACGACTATTCCGCCTGCCAGAGCGCCAAGGCCAGCGCCCTGATGCCGTTCGAAAGATGACCGAGGGGGAACCGTAGGTCGCTATGCGCTGCTTCCGTAGGCGGCCACCGCAGAATTGCGCCGCCTGAAGGGCAAGCCATTGCTCAGCGAGCGCCGAAAGGGCTAAACGTCGGTCAAGGCCCCAACAAGAGAAGGCTCACAACACCGATGTCGGCTGACAAGAAGCAAAACCTGCAGGACATTTTCCTCAACGCCGTGCGGAAGGGGAAAACTCCCTTGACCGTGTTCCTTGTGAACGGCGTCAAGCTCCAGGGTATCGTGACCTGGTTCGACAATTTCTGCGTGTTGTTGAAGGGCGAAGGTCGCCCGCCGCAACTCGTCTACAAACACGCCATTTCCACCATTGCGCCCAACGCGCCGGTGAACCTCTTCGAGAACGAAGAGGACATGGACTAATTGGCAAGAGACCTGATCGACCGCACGCCGCCTGAAGACGTCGCCGCGGTCGTCTTGCCTGTCCTCGGCGGGAGCGACGTTCCGCGTTCCAGGCTCGAGGAGAGTCTCGGGCTGGCTGAGGCGCTTGGCGTCAAGCTGGCCTTCTCGGAACAGCTGAATGTGCGCGAGCCGCATCCCGCCCGGTTATTCGGGTCAGGTCAGCTCGACGCGCTGTCGAAGCGCTTCAAGGAAGAAGGCGTCACGCTGTTCATTGTGGATGGCGCACTGACCCCGGTCCAGCAGCGCAATCTGGAAACGGAACTCAAGCTCAAGGTCGTGGATCGCACGGGGCTGATCCTCGAGATCTTTGGCTTGCGCGCCCGGACGGCGGAAGGCCGGCTGCAGGTCGAGATGGCCCGCTCGCTGTACGAACGTTCGCGGCTGGTGCGGACATGGACCCACCTTGAACGTCAGCGTGGTGGATTCGGCTTCCTCGGCGGCCCGGGGGAAAGCCAGTTGGAGACGGACAGGCGTTTGCTGGACAAGCGCATCGCAGGATTCCGGCGCGAGCTTGAAGACGTGCGCCGTACGCGGCGGTTGCAGCGGGATGGTCGCGCGCGGCGCGGGGCCCCCGTGGCGGCGATCGTCGGCTACACCAACGCCGGCAAGTCGACACTGTTCAACCGGCTGACATCGTCCGACGTACTGGCGGCGGACATGCCGTTTGCGACGTTGGACCCGACGGCGCGGGAGATCGTCGCGGCGTCGGGTCGTCGGATCGCACTCGTAGATACGGTGGGGTTCATCACTGACCTGCCTACCACGCTGGTGGCGGCGTTCCGCGCGACTCTGGAAGAGGCGATGGAGGCGGATCTGCTGATCCATGTCCGTGACATCGCGCATCCGGACACTGAGTATCAGTCAAACGATGTCTACGGCATTCTTGAGCAGCTCGAGGAAACCACGAACCTGGACCGCCCGCCGGTGATCGAGGTCTGGAACAAGGCCGATCTTCTCGACGAGGCGACGCGTAACGTGCTGGCCAAGCGGGCCGGGGATCACACGCCACCGGCCATGATGGTGTCGGCGACGACAGGACAGGGCGTGGACGAGTTGCTGTTCCATATCGAAGGGGCATTGTTCGGCAATCGCCGCCCACGTGTGGTGACCATCCCGGCGGCGGACGGGAGGCTGCACGCGTGGATCCACAACAACTGCGAAGTGACATCAGAACAGCTGGTTGGCGACAGTGAGCTGCGGATGGATGTCTACATGACGGACGAGGACGCAGCCCGGGTCATCGCGATGTCGTCGGGCGTGCATGTGGAAGACGAAGCGCGTTAGCGCCTGGTCGAAGGGCCAGCCGGGGCCGAAGCGGGATGGTGCTGCCGGGGAGGATTGAACTCCCGACCTCAGCCTTACCAAGGATGCGCTCTACCACTGAGCTACGGCAGCATCCCGCTTAAGGAGCGTCCGCATAACGGAAACACCTCCCATTGGGAAGGGGAGGTGTTAGACAGGCCATCATGTCGCGGAAAAGCCCTGAAAAGCACCAGAAACCGGCTTCGGCCGCTGAGCAACGCGCCAAACGGCTGGCCGAGGCGCTGCGGGCGAACCTGAAGCGGCGGAAATCCGTTGCGGGTGTGGATTCGGCTGACAGCGCCGGAAAGTCTGAAACCGCCGACGAATAGCCGGTCGCGCGCCTTGTGCCGGCCGGATTCGGCACCATAAACATCGGTCATGGATAAGCTTTCGATTCTCGGAAATGGCCCGCTCGAGGGCAAAATTCCCGTCTCCGGCGCCAAGAACTCGGCGCTGAAGCTGATGGCGGCGTCGCTCCTCTGCGAGGAGCCACTGGTGCTGACCTCGATGCCGAACCTGGCTGACACCCGGTTCATGGCGGATTTGTTGAAGAGCCTGGGCGTCGAAGTGGAATGGCCGAAGGGCGAGGCGCTGTGCCGCCTGCATGCGGCGAACATTTCCTCGACGATCGCGCCCTATGATCTCGTGCGGAAGATGCGGGCGACGTTCAACGTGCTCGGGCCGCTCCTCGCGCGGGTGGGACATGCGACGGTGTCGCTGCCGGGCGGTTGCGCTATCGGGGCGCGACCGGTTGACCTGCACCTCAAGGCGTTCGAGGCCATGGGCGCGGATATCGTCATCGAGCAGGGCTATGTGAAAGCTGCGGCGCTGCGCGGGCTCAAGGGCGCTCACATCGTGTTCCCGTTCGTCTCGGTTGGCGCGACCGAGCATGCAATGCTGGCGGCTGTGCTGGCTGATGGTGAGACCATACTCGAGAACGCGGCGTGCGAGCCCGAAATCGGCGATCTGGCGATCTGCCTGAATGCATGCGGCGCGAAGATCACCGGGTATGGCACGTCGGTCATCCGGATTCAGGGCGTATCTAAGCTCACAGGTACGCGGCACGACGTGATCGCGGACCGGATCGAGGCTGGGACCTTCTGCATCGCTGCGGCCGCCACGGGTGGAAATGTGCTGGTCGAAGGCGCGCGGGCGGAGGACCTCGGCGCGCTGATAGATTGCCTGCACCAGGCGGGGGTGACGGTAGAGGTGGAACCCACGGGGCTGCGGATCAAGCGCGATCCTTCGACGCCGATCAAGCCGGTGGACGTGCAGACGCAGCCGCACCC
>CALRWU020000134.1:0-7490 GCA_943371945.1 Azorhizobium sp. AG788 | reverse complement strand
GGCGATGATCCCGATGTGGATGTTCGGCGTCGCGATTGCGGTGGGCAACACGTTTGTGCTGAAGCCTTCCGAGCGTGACCCGAGCGTGCCGGTTCGTCTTGGCGAGTTGTTCCTCGAAGCTGGTGCTGCTGCCGGTCTCGATGTGACGGGCGTGCTCAACGTCGTGCACGGCGACAAGGTGGCGGTGGACGCCATCCTGCATCATCCCGAGGTGAAGGCCGTGTCGTTCGTCGGCTCGTCGGACATCGCGCATTACATTTATCAGGTTGGCGCTGCGAACGGCAAACGCGTGCAGGCGATGGGCGGCGCCAAGAACCACGGCATCGTGCTGCCGGATGCGGACATGGATCAGGTCGTGAAGGATCTGGCGGGCGCGGCGTTCGGCTCCGCGGGCGAGCGCTGCATGGCGCTGCCGGTGGTGGTGCCGGTCGGCAAGAAGACGGCGGACGAGCTGCGCGAGCGGATGATTGCCGAGATCGAGACGATGAAGGTCGGCATCTCGTCCGATCCGGCGGCGCAGTACGGCCCCGTGGTCAACAAGGCGCACCGCGACAAGATCGCGGGCTATATCCAGACCGGCGTCGATGAAGGCGCCGAGCTGGTTGTCGATGGTCGCGGCTTCAAGCTGCAGGGCTATGAGAACGGCTTCTTCATCGGGCCGTCGCTGTTCGACAATGTGAAGCCGGGCATGAAGACCTACCACGAGGAAATCTTCGGGCCGGTGCTGCAGATCGTGCGCGCCAACACGTTCGAGGAAGCGGTCGAGTTGCCGAGCAAGCACCAGTACGGCAATGGCGTTGCGATTTTCACGCGCAACGGCCGTGCGGCGCGCGAGTTCGCGAGCAAGGTCAATGTCGGCATGGTCGGCATCAACGTGCCGATCCCCGTGCCGGTTGCCTATCACACCTTCGGCGGCTGGAAGCGCTCAGCCTTCGGCGACACCAACCAGCACGGCATGGAAGGCCTGAAGTTCTGGACGAAGGTGAAGACCGTCACCGCCCGCTGGCCGGAAGGTGACGTGGGCGACTCGAGCTTTGTCATTCCGACGATGCGGTAGATTCAGGACCGCTTCAGTTGGCAGCCAACCGGTCAACAATGGAAGCGCGTATTCGTTCGCCAGAGTCGCCCTTCAGCGCCAATGCTGTGCGGAGGCTGGTGATCGACGCTGCGCAGTCTTCTCGTGTTGTCCGCTTGTCTGACAAGGCCGCCTTGGCCTGATCCTTGGCGTCGTCGAATGCGGCCCACAAAAGACCAACGTCAGCATCAGTCGCGGATGCGCGATGCACGGGAAATCTGCGTCCATCGGAAATGGCCTCCATGGTGGCAACTGCTGCGCTCTCGATTTCCGGCGTGAGGTCAGCGACCTGCCCAAGCGCCATGATGCCGCTGTTGGCGACTTCCGCGCACTGCAAGGTCCCGCGCTTTCGTTCAACCGCCTCCAACATCAGTGCCTGAGTTTCGATTGCGTTTCGGAGGCGTATGTCGCCAGCGCGATCTGCGTACTTGGCGTATTTCTTTCGAATTGCCCCAGTCAGAGTGGTTGCGTAGTCGCTTATCTCTGCCTGCGTCGCGCCTGGCTTGTTGGCGGCCTCTTGGAGCTTGGCGACCAGATCGTCGTAGTCGTTGGCAAAATCAGACTGCAGCAACGCACCAAAGCGGCTGCTGGAAAATGCAGAGTCAATTTTGGCCTTGCTCATGGTGGGCTCGCGCCTGAGCCACTGCAAGGCAAAGGCGGCTGCAAATGCGCCAGCGATACCCGCAATCATGATGATCGTTCTTTTGGGCGAAGTTTTCGATGGCGGGGTCAAACGCTCAGTCTCTCAGTTTGGATAAATGCCAATTGCGGCAAGCTGCTTCAGAACATCTTTCGAAGCTCACTCAGGGTCTGGATATCGCTTCCGATGACGAAGTCATATAGCGTGCCTCAGTCTTTGGACTCGCTGAAGCCTGAGCGGACGCAGGTGAGGAAGGTGGCGGTGCGGTGGCCGGAAGGCGATGTCGGCGATTCGAGCTTTGTCATTCCGTCGATGCGGTAGGCTAAGGGACCGACGGGCTCCTGCCCGGCAGTCCTCGATTTTGCATTGGCGCGGAATTGGGTATTCTTTACTCAAGCCGGGGATCGACGATGACAGCACTTGCACAACCGATGTCGCCTCCCGCGTGGACGGGCGCTGTCCTGCGGATCGCGTCTGTCGCGCTGGTTGCGGCGATCTGGATCAGCTCGGCGATCTTTGGGGTCTACATTCTTGCCTTCTATGGCGGCGCAATTCCGGCGGGCACGCTGGCGGACTGGAACGAGACGCTGCCGCGTCTGTATGAGGCCGATACGCCGGGCGCTTCGGCGGGCATTGGGCTGCACTTCTTTGCGGGCGCCGTGCTGCTGTTGTTCGGGCCAATCCAGCTGATCTCGCAGGTGCGGGCCAAGGCGCCGGCGGTGCATCGCTGGATCGGGCGCATCTATGCGTTGGCGGCGTTTCTCGCAGGCGTCGGCGGGCTTACCTTCATCGCAATCAAGGGCACGGTCGGCGGCATGCCGATGACCGTCGGATTCGCCATGTATGGCGGGCTGATGGTGATCGCTGCGGTGCAGACCGTCCGGCATGCGATGGCGCGCAATATTGACGTTCACCGGGCGTGGGCAGTTCGGCTGTTCGCGCTCGCGATCGGGTCATGGCTCTATCGCATGTGCTATGGCTTCTGGTTCCTGTTCGCGGGGCGCGACAATCCGGGACACACCAACGAATTCAGCGGCTGGTTCGACTATGTGATGGACTTCGCTTTCTTCATTCCGCCGCTGATCGTGGCGGAGATGTTCGTGCGGACGCGGCGCGGGCAGGCGAGCACGTTAGGCCGCGTGGCGACGACGACGGCGATGGCGGGCGGAGCAGCGTTCATCGCCCTCGCGACGTTCTTCTTCACGCTCTATGGCTGGGGCCCTGCAATCGCGATGCGGTTCGGGGCGTGACGGTCGACGCAATCCGCGCGCTTCGTGAAGACGGACGCGTCTGGTTTCGCGACGCGCTAACTCAGAGTGAGCTCGCGGGCATGGATAGCACATGCGCCATGGGCAGCGCTCCGGGTCTGCGTTTAAGTCTTTGCGATGTGGGCGATAGCCTCAAGCCTGTCCACCGGCTGGCTGCTCAAATGCTACCGGGCGCGGTTCCTGTCCGACTTGTTGCATTCAACAAAAGCGAGGCGTCCAACTGGAGCCTGCCGTGGCATCAGGATCGGGTAATTGCCGTTCGCGAGCGCGTGGAGGTCCCTGGCTACGCAAACTGGACACGGAAATCCGGTGTCTGGCACGTCGAGCCGCCGATCGAACTGTTGCAACGCATGATCTTTGCTCGTGTCCATCTGGACGCAGCGACTGCTGAAAATGGCTGCATGGAGCTGGCACTGGGGTCAGATGTGCTTGGCAAAGTCCTGGAGACGGCAGCAGAGCCAATCGCGAACGATCCGGAGCAGCGTCGGGAGTTTTGCGTGGCCGAGCGGGGCGATGTCCTTTTCGTGAGGGCATTGACGCTGCATCGCTCGCGCGCTTCACAGAAGTCCGGCGAACGGCGCGCCCTTCGTATCGACTACGCAGCAGAGCAATTGCCAGCGCCTTTGGAATGGGAGTTTTCAGCATGACCCGCATCGCATTCATCGGCCTTGGCAATATGGGCGGCGGCATGGCTGCTCGGCAGGTGGTTGGCGGGCGCGAGGTTCAGGCGTTTGACCTTTCGCAGGCGGCGATCGCCAAGGTGGTCGGCGCAGGGGCAAAGGGCGCGGCGTCCGTGGCTGAAGCGGTGAAGGACGCGGACGTTGTCATCACGATGTTGCCGGCCGGGCCGCATGTGCGGAAGATTTATGCCGACGATATCCTGCCGAACGCGCCAAAGTCGGCGCTGCTGATCGACTGCTCCACCATCGATGTGGACTCGGCGCGCGCGGTGGCGACGCAGGCCAAGGCGGCGGGGTTCCGGTTCGCGGATGCGCCGGTGTCGGGCGGGACGGCGGCGGCCGATGCTGGGACGCTGGCGTTCATGGTCGGGTGTGATGAGGCGGCGTTCGCTGATGTGGAAGAGGCGTTGAAGCCGATGGCGCGGGTGGTGATCCGCGCTGGCGATCACGGCGCCGGTCAGGCGGCGAAGATCTGCAACAACATGCTGCTCGGCATTTCGATGCTGGGGACGTGCGAGGCGTTTGCGCTGGCGGAGAAGCTGGGCCTGGCGCCGGATCGTTTCTTCGAGATCGCCTCCAAATCGTCGGGCCAGTGCTGGTCGCTGTCGACCTATGCACCGTGGCCGGGTGTGGGTCCGCAGACCGCATCCGACCGCAACTATGAAGGCGGGTTCGCGGCGAACATGATGCTGAAGGACCTCAAACTGGCGCAGGAGGCGGCGGCGCGCGCGGGGGCCACGACGCCGATGGGCAACAGTGCGGAGGCGCTTTACGCGCTATTCGACCGGCTCGGCTTTGGCGGCAAGGACTTTTCGGGGGTGCTGCAGATGTTGCGCGGCGACCTGGGGCGTCTGGCGGGCTAACCCTCGCAGCCGCCCCTGCCTTCAACGGTTAAGGCCGGGCTTTCCCGCGTTAACCTTATGGGAATGTGCTTCCAGCATGTTTGTGAAGCCGACGCTCATGTCGGCAGACACTGGACGTCGAACAATGAGTGCACACGACGACATTTCCGAGAGGTTGGGGTTTCTGCAGATCGACCAGCGGGCAAAAGACGCCCTGCGAGAGATTGCGCCTCTCGTACGCGACGCGCTGCCGGGTGTGCTGGGTGAATTCTATACCCACGTTCGAAAATGGCCGCACACGTCGGGGATGTTCTCCGGCGAACCCATGATGAACATGGCGAAGAACAAGCAGATCGAGCACTGGAACATCATCCTTCGCGGCGACTTCAGCAGCGAATATGTCGACTCCGTGCGTCGCATCGGGAAGACCCACGCGCGCATAGGACTGGAGCCGCGCTGGTACATCGCTGCCTATAGCTTTATGATCAGGCGCGTTACGACACTGATCGCTGCGGACTGCCACGCCAAGGTGTTTCGCGGTGGCAAAGTGAAGCCTAACAGCAAGTCCAACGCTGACTACGCTGCGGCGGTGCACCTCTATTCCGGCGCCTTCCAGAACGCGGCCATGCTCGACATGGACTTCGCGATCTCGATGTACCTTGAGGAAGGCGAACTGGCCAAACAGAAGGCCGTTCAAGAAATTGCAGCCAGGTTCGAATCCTCGATTGGTGGAATCGTCACCAGCGTCGCCTCCGCCGCCACGGAACTCGAGCACACGGCCAAGTCCATGTGCTCGATAGCTGAGGCGACCACGAGCAAGGCGATCGTCGTTTCGGCCGCGGCGGAACAGGCCACAACCAGCGTTGCAACGGTCTCAAATTCCACGGAAGAGTTGAATCGCGCCGTTGAAGAAATCTCCCGTCAGGTCAGTCAGGCCTCCAAGATTACGGCGTCAGCGGTGGTGAAGGCGCGCAGCACGAACGAAACCATGTCTCAGCTGTCAGCTGCCGCTGAAAAGATCGGGGAAGTGGTTTCGCTGATTTCGGATATCGCCGGACAGACCAACCTGCTCGCCTTGAACGCTACGATCGAAAGCGCTCGAGCGGGTGAGGCAGGCCGTGGCTTTGCTGTGGTGGCGGCAGAGGTGAAAGTCCTCGCCGGCCAGACAGCGAGGGCGACCAGCGACATCTCCGCCCAGATCGCCGCCATGCAGTTGATCAGCCGGCAGTCGGTTGCGGCTATCACTGAGATCCAGGCAACGATCAACGAGATCGACAGCGTTTCATCCGCCATCAGCGCGGCGGTAGAGGAGCAGTCGGCGACGACCCGCGAAATCTCCCGCAGCACCGGTGAGGCTGCAACCGGAACCCGCGACGTCACCCGCAACATCGTGGACGTTCAGCGCGACGCCACCGAGACGGGCGAGGCGGCAAATCAGGTTGTCGATGCCTCCAGCGAGCTTGGCCGCCAGGCCGAGCATCTCCGCAGTCAGGTGGACAGCTTCCTCGTCAGCGTTCGCGCGGCCTGAGCCTCTCCCACCCGGACTGACCCAAACAGATGGAAGGGCCTCGTGCGCAAGCCGGGGCCCTTCTGCTTTTTCGTCAGGAAGCTGACCCGTTTTCCGGCCTGCCCGCGCTTACTGTTGCAGAGGGGTCGAATTTGCAGACGACAGCCTGGCGCCGTGGGGGAGCCAGGTTCACGTGCGAGTTCAACCTCTCGCCATAAACGGGTGTGATTTCAATCGACTGGAGCGCGTCACGCGCTCCGTTGCCAGAGTCACCCTCGGGACAAGAGCTGGGAGTTCTGAATGCAACAGGAAATTCCGCCGCTGGACGGAGCCCCGCCGGCCGCTGAGGTCGTGCAGCCGGAGTGGCTGACCTACATCATGTGGGCCGCAGTGGCCTTCGCGGCTCTCTGGCTTGTCTCGGTCGTGTTCATCCAGATGCGGCGTCGGGCAACCAACCTGACCTCGGCGCATCAGGCCGGGGTGAAAAAGGAAGCCACCCCTGACTTCATGAAGGTCGATCAGAAGGCGCGCGATGCCGCGATGGAGCGCGGCGCGACCTATGAAAAGGAACTCGACAAGCGGGAGGCTGCAGCTGCCGCCGCTACGGGCAAGCCGGCGAAGAAAGAGCCGATCAACATGCTGAAGACGATCTCCGGAATCGCCAGCTTCGCCTTTTCGCTCTTCACCTTGCTCGGGGCAGTGCTCGGGACGTTCCGGACAATGGATGCGGCCGGCGCGCAGCTGAGCAAGTTCGACCAGGTGGGCGCGATGGCGATGAAGAACCCCATCCCGTTCCTGATCTGCCTGTTCGTGATCGGCTACACGATCTTCATCTGGGTCTCCCAGAGAAAATGGGCCGATCCGCCCAAGATCTGATCCGTCCCTCCCAAAAGCCAAGACACACCTCCTTCTGCTGGAGCTCGACCGATGAAGACCGAACAACTGACCATCAGCGATCCGCGCCTCCTTGCGGAGTTCATCGCGCCGGACGCCATGAAGTCCTTCTTCGAGAAGCGCTTTGAGGTGCCGCCGGATCATCTCGGTCTGCTCATGCGCAATGGCCAGTTCGTGCAGGCCTACAAGGGCGCGCACTTCTCGGTCGGCGGCATGTTTCACCAGCTCAAGGGCCTGATCGGCGGCTCGACCTCGGTCAGCCTGATGATCGCGGACCTCAAGACGTTCCAGCATTTCTACGAGGTTACGGCACGGACGCAGGACAAGGTCGACATCACCGGCACGGTCGTGCTCGACCTGCAGATCAACCCCGAGAAGGCGCAGAACATCCTCGGCATGATGGAGCAACGCCGTTCGCTGTCCAGGGCGGACGCGGCGTTGCGCATCCAGAGCCACGCCTGGGAGCGGGTGTTCGGGGCGGCGGTGAGCCGCGTCAATGCGAACGAGGTGCGCGGGAACAAGGGCCTGCAGGACATGATGCAGGCCGACCTGATGAAGGAATGCGACCGCATCGCCGGCGACCT
>CALRWU020000133.1:0-7514 GCA_943371945.1 Azorhizobium sp. AG788 | reverse complement strand
AGCTCTGCCTGCGTCGGGTCTTCGCTGGCGGCGCCATCCTCGATCAGGAATTCGAGCTTCTGGCGCATGCGGCGGCGCACGATGGTGTCGTCGGCATCGAGGCCCATGGCGACGGCTTCGCGATAGCCGACCTCCTCGCTGACGAAATCATCAACGACGCTGAGGAGTTCTTCCCGCGTCGGCGCGCGGCCGGACAGCAGCAGGAAGCTTTCGGCAATCTGGTTCACGCGGCCCTGCGAAATGACCACCGTCTCGCCCGTTTCGCCCGCATCCGGACCGCGGATCAGCCCGTTGACGACGAACAGGGCGAGACCGATGGCCAGGAAATGGACCAGCGGCTCGCGCACTGCGCGCTTGAGGAACGCGACAACTCCCGACGCCCTGTCCGTCACAGCCTACGAAGCCTTGGTCGGAATGAACCAGATCGGCGAGGTGTAGGCGCGTTCCTGGATCGTCTTCGGCAGGTCCGGATTGGGTTCGATGCCGAGGCGGTTCGCGTCCCATGTCGACCAGCGGCAGGTCGGGTTCTCCAGTACGCGCGCGTAGTAGAACGCGTTCAGCTTGGGATCGAATTCCGGGTCGGACCACGAAGCGGAGAGTTCGGCGTCGCCCTTGTCTTCCGGGTAGACGCAGGTCTTCACGTCGATCGTGGCGCCGTTGTCCGGGCAGCGTTGCGTCTTGGCGTCGACCTTGCCGCCATCCGAGCACGCGACGTCGAAGACTTTCTCCTGAGCCTTGCCGGACTTGTCGAGCCAGCCTTTGACGACCTGGATGCGTTGCAGGGGCGCGGAGTGCGCATCGCGCATCGCGACGACGAGGAAATCCGGCTTGCCATCGGCCTTGCCGATGAGATCGCCGCCCATGGAGACGCCGTTGGCGTAGGCAGTTTTCACGCCTTCATCGTTGGTGAGCGAGGCGCTGCCGATGCCGTAGCCGGCGAAGAAGCGCACCTTCATGCGTGGGCCAGAAGTTGCGTAAGTCTCTTTCCGCTTCAGCGCTGCGTAGATTTCCTCGCGCGTATTCTCCGGCGCCCAGACGCCGGTGAGACCCGACGCGCCCCATGTGGAGAAACGGGCGGTGTTATCGGCGGGCTTGTAGTTGGCCCAGGTCTTTCCCGCTGGCGGCGCGGAGCCGCGGCGTTCGGGTGTTCCGTCCTGGATGCCCACTTTCGACAGGTAGTGATCTTCCTCGTACGAGCCGGCAGCGTTGTGCGTATCTGACGCTCCAACGAGGCCGAACTTGTACGGGTTGATGCCGACCCTGGATTCGATTTCGAGGCCGTCCTTCATTGCCTTGCGGACATAGCCGCCATCGAACTTCGTGATCGGCGTGGTCGAGCCGATATACCACTCCATGATCTCGAAGCCGGCGAACTCGTCGTTCGGCGAGAGCAACGGGTGGGTCTCGGAGGTACCCTTCACCTGCGTGACTTCGGCGAGCGGTTCGTTGCGCGCGCGCAATTCCGCCCAAGGGCGATCGGCAGGCTTTCCGTTCCACATCGTGCGCTCATACATCGTGCCGTCGGAGCCGTTCGAATTGTGCGTGATTGAAAGCGACTCGAAGCCCTGTGCGCGCTGCTGGTCCATCCATTTCCAGAGATCTTCCGGGTTCTGGGATTCGAGCGCGGTGTAGGGAAGCTCGGGCACGTTATCGCCCGAGAAGATCACGTTGCGGTGCAGGTTGCGGCCATCCGGCGCCGAGGTGAACTCATAGCCGACGAGCGTTGTGAATTTGCCGGGCTCGTAATTGCGCTTCGCTGAATCGATGATGTCATGCCAGGCGGACTTCACCGTCCGCAGGTCGGCGAACTCCGGCATCCGCTGACCGGTGCGCAGGGCGTCGCCGAACTTGCGGAAGGCAGTGTTGACCTGCTTCGGATCGGTGGAGAACAGGTCCTTGGCGTAGGGCACGCTGGCGTAGGGGTCCCCCGGCGTGTTGATGGCCGGGAGCACGCCGAGATATTCCGAGTGGTCCGTGACCGCGAGGAAGTCGAGCGGGCCGGAGTTCATCTTCATATCGACGCCGGTCGCGTGCTTGATCGTTCCGCCCTTCGCGTAAGCGTAGGCTTCATCCGGGGAAGCGCGCACGTTGAAGATGTAGGCGTCGAAGGAATTCCGGGTGTGGAGGTGAAGATCTCCGAAATAGGCATTCTTCAGCGGATTAGCGGGCGGGCGGGCAGCCGGGGCCGGCGCCTGTTCCGCCTGTGTTGATGCTGCCGGCGTCTGTGGGCCGCAGCCAGTCAGCAGAGCCGCGGCGCAAACCGCTATTGCAAGCCGTTTCATTACTTCCTCCCGCCGATTGCAGTTTTGTTACTGCTTGGTACGTCTTCTACGAGGCTCTGGAGCGTGCGTCCAGACCAGGCGGGGAACAAGCATGCCGGACTATTACCGCGTTATAGGCGGACTGGGGTCTCCCTACTCCATGAAGGTGCGCGCGATCATGCGCTATCGCAGGCTGCCCCATGTCTGGGAGCCGATCGGACCCGACACCGACGCCGTTATGAAGCAGGTGAAGGCCCCTGTGATTCCGGTGATCCAGTATCCGACCGGCGAATGGCGCAATGATTCGACCCCGATGATTTTCGAGATCGAAGCGCGCCATGCCGAGCGCAGCATTGTGCCGGTTGATCCCGCCGATCGCTTTCTCGCCTGCCTGCTCGAAGACATGGGTGACGAGTGGGCGACAAAGCTGATGTTTCACTATCGCTGGTTCTACGCGGACGATCAGGAGGCGCTGTCGCGCTGGCTGGCTTATGACCGCTTTCGCGGCGGCGGCATGGAAAACATCCAGGCGTTCGCGGATCACTTCCGGGCGCGGCAGATCGGGCGGATGGCGCTGGTCGGGTGCACGCCGGGGAATGCGCCCCTGATCGAGGAGACGATGCGCTTGCTGTGCGCAGCGCTGGAAGAGCAGTGCAAGGTTTCACAATTCTGGTTCGGGACGCAGCCCTCGCTGGCTGAGTTCGGCTGGATGGGCCAGTTCTCGCAGCTGGCGGTTGATCCGACGCCGGAACGGCTGATGCGGAAGATTGCACCGCTGACATTCCGCTGGCTGGCACAGATGGACGACCTGTCGGGGCTTGAGGGCGGGTGGCGCAAGCCCGGCGAGGCGCGCGGGCCGATTGTCGAGCAGCTGCTGGCATTTGCGGGACAGGTCTATTTCCCGTTCCTGCTGGCCAACGATAGGGCCGTTGCCGCGGGCAAGGAGACGTTCTCGTTCTCAGCGCTGGGCATGAGCTACGAGCAAGGGGCGTTCAAGTACCAGGTGAAGTGTCTGGAGACGTTGCGGCGCATGTATGCCGGGCTGCCGGAGGGGGCGAAGGCTGAGCTGGCACCCCTGCTCTCCCGGACCGGTTGCCTTGGCGCTCTTGTTGGCTGATGACGTGGGTTTCCCGCCGCTGCACAGTGGCGGCGGAGGAGCTGGTCATGGCGACGACGGAAAGCCATCCTGAAATCCGTGAAGCCGTGCGCAAGCTGTGCGCGCGCTTTCCCGGGCCATACTGGCGCGCGCTGGATCGCGAGCGCGCCTATCCGACGGAATTCGTCAACGCGCTGACCGAGGCGGGGTGGCTGTCGATCCTGATCCCCGAGGAATATGGCGGCGCGGGGCTCGGGATTTCGGCGGCGTGTGCGGTGCTGGAGGAAATCCATCGCTCGGGCGCAAATGGCGCGGCATGTCACGCGCAGATGTACACGATGGGGACGCTGCTGCGTCACGGGAGCGCCGAGCAGAAGGCGCGCTACCTGCCGAAGATCGCGCGTGGAGAGCTGCGGTTGCAGGCGTTTGGCGTGACGGAGCCGACGAGCGGGACGGACACGACACGCATCCAGACGTTCGCGAAGCGGGTTGGCGACAAGTATGTCGTAAACGGATCGAAAATCTGGATCAGCCGCGCCGAACATTCTGATCTGATGGTGTTGCTGTGCCGGACCTCTCCACGCGATGAGACAGGCAAGACGTCGGATGGCATGAGCGTGTTGCTGGTCGACATGCGAGAGGCCAAAGGGAATGGCCTCACGATCAAGCCGGTTCGCACCATGTTGAACCATGCGACGACCGAGCTGTTCTTCGACAATCTGGAAGTTCCCGTGGACAACTTGATCGGACGCGAGGGCGCGGGCTTCAAGTACATTCTGGATGGCATGAATGCTGAGCGCATTCTGATTGCGTCCGAGTGTATCGGCGATGGACGGTTCTTTGTCGATCGGGCGGCTGCCTACGCCAAGGATCGCAGCGTGTTCGGGGGACCGATAGGCGAGAACCAGGGCGTGCAGTTTCCGATTGCGCGGGCGCATGTGCAGGTAACGGCGGCAAGCCTGATGGTCGATCATGCCGCCCAGCTCTACGACGCGGGGCAGCCGTGTGGCTCTGAGGCCAACATGGCGAAGATGACCGCGTCGGAGGCGAGCTGGTATGCGGCTGATGTCTGCCTGCAGACACATGGCGGTTTCGGCTTTGCCGAGGAGTATGACATCGAGCGCAAGTTCCGCGAGACGCGCCTCTATCAAGTGGCGCCGATCTCGACCAACCTGATCCTGAGCCATGTGGCGACGCATGTGCTGGGTATGCCGAAGTCATTCTGAGGTCGGGGGCGTATGATGACCAATTGGCGTTCCATGCTTTTCGTGCCCGCCGCCTCGCCGCAACGCTGGACCAAGGCGCACACGCGCGGGGCGGATGCGATCATCGTCGATCTCGAGGATTCCACCGAGGCGGATGCCAAGGCTGCGGCGCGCTTGCAGGCAACGGAAGCGGTGAAGCACCTAGCGGCCAATGGCGCGACCGTGACCGTGCGCGTGAACAATGACCCGGCCCTGCTGGCCGACGATCTGGAAGCGGTGGTCAAGCCGGGACTGAGCGCCATTGTGATGCCAAAGGTGGAGACGGCGTCGGCGCTCGACGAGTTGTCGGCGCTGCTCGATGCGCTGGAGTATGAGGCGGGGCTGGACCGGTTTTCCATCGGCGTTGTGGCGGTTGTCGAAAGTCCCCGTGCGCTGGAGCGGATCGTGGCGATTGCGGATGGCCCTCGCCTGATCGGTATTGCTCTGGGCAGCGAAGATTTTTCGCTGGCGCTGGGGCGGCCGCCGACGGCGCTTTCGCTGGATCTCGCGGCCCAGACCGTGGCCTATGCAGCCGCAGCGCGCGGAATCATGGGCATCGGGATGGCCACAGGCATTGCGAATTTCACGGATCTGGACGCTTTTGGCGCCGAAGCGACACGCGCTCACGCCATGGGCCTCACCGGCGCAATGTGTATTCACCCGAACCAGGTGGGCGTGCTGAATACGAGCTTCGGCTACAGCGAAGCGCAAGTGGCGGACGCGCAGGGTATACTTGCAGCGTGGGACGCTCGGGTTGATGGCGTGGTCTCGCACAATGGCAAGATGATCGACCAGCCCGTGGTGGAGCGCGCACGGCGGCTTCTGAAAGCGGCAGGGATCGCGTGAGGCCGACTTCATGAGGATCGGGTACCCCGAGGATGTCCTGCGCGGGATGCGGCCGGGCCAACGCGTCTACTTCCAGGGCGGGCCGGGGGAGTGCGAGACGTTCTACAACCTGCTGCGCGACAATCCTGGTCTCGCGAACGGCGTTGAGCTGTGGTCGTGCCTGATACCGGGGATCAACCAGCTCGATTACGGCGCGCTGCCCGGCGACGTGACGCTGAGAACCTTCATGGCGTCGACGGCGCTGGAGGCATCCATCGCGACGGGGCGGACGCGGGTCACGCCGATGCCCTATTCCGAGATTGCCGCGCTGATGGCGGCAACTGAGTTCGATGTGGCGGTGCTGCATACCGCGCCGCCTGATCGCGCGGGGCATTGCTCGTTCGGCGTAGCGTGCGACATGGGACCGCTTGTGTGGCCGAATGCGCGCCGGAAGGTCGCTTTCGTCAACAGCCAGATGCCGGCGCTGGAAGGCGCAGAGTCAATTCCCGCGGACGCACTCGACCTCGTGGTCGAGATCAATGCGCCGCTGCTGTCGGCCAGGCCAGCCATTGCGCGGAGCAATCCGGCCCTGGCGGAGATCAGCCGGCTTGTCGCTGAGCTGGTGCCAGATGGCGCGACCATCCAGTCTGGCATTGGGGACACACCAGCGGCGGTTATGACCGCGCTGCGTCTGCATCGCGGACTTCGGGTTCACTCGGGCATCATAGGGCCGGAGTATCGGCAGCTTTGCGATGCGGGCGTGATTGATCCGAGTGCGGAGAATGTGACCGGCGTCGCGTGGGGCGACGAGGCGTTCTACAAATGGCTGCCGCAATCGGGCTTCCTCTTCCGCTCGGCGCTCGTGACGCACGATCATGCAGCGCTGAGCGCGATTGATGGATTTGTCTCGATCGGATCCGCGCTGGAGGTCGACCTCGACGGCGCACTCAATCTCGAATGGCGAGCTGGGCGACGTATCAGCAGCGTCGGCGGCGCTCCCGACTACATGCGAGGCGCTGCGGCGTCGCGCGGCGGCTTGTCGATTATTGCTCTCCAATCAACTGGCGGCGGAGCCTCGCGCATCGTCCCGAAGCTTGCGACGCCCTCAATTCCACCAGAGCTCGCGGACATCATCGTCACGGAACATGGCGTCGCGCGACTGAAAGGTCTCTCGCAGCGCGCACGCGCGGAGGCCATTAGCGCCATCGCTGCGCCGGAACATCGTGGCTATCTTTCTCGTCGCTGACCGGGAGGTTTCATCATGTTGACCCGCCGAGCCGCCTTCTTTTCCGCGATGGCCGCAGGTGGCTGCGCCTCGGTGGGGCATACCGGCGAGCCGCTGGACGCGCGGTTCCGAAATCTGGAGACATTCAGTGAGTCGGTGCATTCGGGCGTGGCGTCGGAAGATGGCCAGCTGCGGCTGACGGTGCGGTTGTGCCGCTATCCTGAGTTGGGCCTGGCCTGGGTCTGGATACACGCGCGGACGCCCGACGGGTTCTTCTCTTACGTGGATCATCTGGCGCCGGCGCGCGAGCCAGCGCCTGTGTCGGTCGGGCGCATCTACGCGGATGACGCGCAGTCGCTGGTTTTCGAGCGGCTGGGCGCCGTGGACAAGCCGACATCGGCGCGCATCACAGGCACATGCCTGGCGCGACGGACAACAACGTCTGCCTTTGGCAAAGGCGAGCACCGTATGGATGTTTCGATCGCGTTTTCGCCGGAGCGTCTGTATTCCGGGCTCAACAAGGGACGCACGGAAGTGTTTGGCCGCTCGCGCGCCGTCGTCACCATAGACGGCAAGCAGACGGTGATCGAGGGACCGGCGCAGTTCCACGAACAAGGGCAGACCACGCCGCGCTTCACGGCTCCCTTCAGCTACATGACGCTCTGGGGTTCTGGCGCGGCGACCACGATGCTGATCGCTCCGAAACGGCGGGACGGTTATCTGCTGGAAGGTGACGCAACGACCGAAGTCACGAGCGTGACCGTGGATCCGCCCGCGCCGGTGCGGCGGCTTCACGTCAAACTGGCGTACGGACGCGCAATGGATGGCGAGGCAACGCTGGTGCAGGCCTATACCATCCCGAT
>CALRWU020000132.1:0-7557 GCA_943371945.1 Azorhizobium sp. AG788 | reverse complement strand
AGTCCGCGCTGCCTCCTGCTTCTGAGCGACGTAGGCCGCGGGCGGCGGCAATGAGCTGAAGTCGATCTTGTCGACATGCCGCCACCCCTCCCGCTCGGTGGAATCCAGGGTAGGCCGGCGCGGCCCGCGCAGACTAGGAAATACAAACGGATTGTCGCCCGCGAAATCGTTCTCGACCGTTCGCGCTGTCAGCAGCGACAGGATCACATCGGGCGTGGGCAACAGCAGGGTCTTCGCGCCCTTGGTTCTTACCACCAGGCTCTTTTCAACGGGATCGATATCCGACCACTGCATGCCCAGAAGGGCTCCCTCGCGAAGCCCGAGAAACAGCAGCAGGAACGCGGCCTTGCGCGTCATTTGATTTTCCAGAGACTCAATGGAACGCCAAAGCGACTTCACTTCCCTTGTGACAAAGCCAGCGTTGCGCGGAACGACTTCGTTCATGTCCCAGATTGCTGGCGCAGCTGGGACCTTGGCGGGCATGACCTTGTGAGCGCGATTCCAGACAGCCCGAAGCACGCGCATCTGTGTATTGGCTTCGGCAGGTGTTCGCTCGGCGACCTGATTAAAGTGCTTCACTAGCTCTCGCGGATCGCCGCTAAAGTCCGCCAGCGGACGGTCGGCAAATTGCTTGAGGGCTACCTCGACGATCCGTTTGTATTCGGCCTGGGTTGAGGGAGCCAAGGGTTTGCGCTTTTTGCCCGTCCGGGCGGCCTTGTAGAGGTCATAAGCGGACCTCAGCGTTACCGGTTTCGCCGCCTCCTCTTCGTCGGGCGTGAGGGTAGACGGCTTGACCCGGGGATCGCTCCCGGCGCGAAGTTGAGCCTTGAGAGCGGTTGCGGCGTCCCGAGCCTTTACGAGCGACAGGCCAGATCCGTCCGCCTTCCACTTCCCAAGGACAAACTGGGCGCTTTTGAAGCTACCGTCCGTTTGCTTCGTTTTCCCGGTAAAGAGAAAAGAGATGTCGCCCGACCGCCCTCGCCGCAGCCGCATCCCGGACACTGACCGCCGGCCTGCGTCGGCGAGTTCGTAGTACGGCCATCCAGCGGGCGGCATTGGTAAACGGAGCAACAAGGCTTCGGTTATCGCGGATGACACCTCGGCTGGCCCCACCCTGTTAGCCTGAAAATGGCGCGCGAGTTCGGCGCGCTTACCCTCAGATTTCTTGGGCTTCGCGGGAGCCTTTCGAGGCGGAATTTCTAGATTTTCTACATAGCGCACGCTGGCCCCCAAATTCGATCCCAGACCGCCGCCGAAAACCGCCCTATCTAGAAACTATGTAGAAATTCCCAGAGAAACAACGTCTCCCGAGCGACGACCTCAAAATACGCCAAGACACAAGTTATGTCGACGTACCAACGGTTTTTGCAATTCTGGGAAACAGAAGGAAACGTCGGCATACGGACGTTTTGAATCTACGAATCTGGGGGTCAGGAGTTCGAATCTCTTCGGGCGCGCCAATAAAATCAAGCAGTTAGAGACGATTTGCTGCCCCGCCAAAGGGAACAAATCGGCACGGGGACACGCTCGGGGACACCACTTCGGGCCCCGCGGGCGGGCGGAAAAAATTTCCGCGCGGCCACGAGGTTCGACCAGCAACGCCGCGACCTAACTGCCGGTTTCCTGGCGCCGCTTTTGGCTAAACAGACGAGTTTCCATTCCCATGTACTTCCGTGTGTTGCGTCGGCGCTAGATTTTGGCGCGCGCGGTGAGTGGCATTTAGGGCCAGCCGCGCCCAGCGCTGTCCCAAACAAGGCAAGCAAGGGGTGACTACATTGAACTCCGCGCTAGGAGATCGGCAATGCTGGGGCCCGCTGCACTGCCAAATGTCCACGCTTCACGATCTAGGAGCGGCCCTTGTCGTGCCGGCTTTGGCGCTGGGGAAAGGACGCGAAAAATCGCACCCGGCGGTAGATCGCTATGACACCAACGCATGGTCTGGTGCCCATCGCGCGCGGGCGCAGCAGACGCGCGGACGAATTGGAAGAGATCGGTAGGCGCACCAATGCGAAGTCATGCGAGGTATCCAGCTCCGACCAGATCTAGATCGATCAGGAGTGTTTTTCGGGGCAGATTAGCTGCGAGCGCACTGGCGAATGGCGCAACGGCAACATATGCGACCATCTTGATCGCAAGGGTGATGCCGAGAATTTCTCCTGCGCTGGCGCCGCCTAGACGGTGCGCCAGAAGTCCGAGTGCGATGGTCGCGAGGCCTGTGCCCAGCAACGCCACAACCTGCGCCGAAAACAGGCGGAGGTAAGTAGCGTTGCCAAGGGGCGAGAGCATCGCGGCGATCCTCAGTCGTATTGTTTCATGTCGGTATAGTCCCCGCTGGTGCGAAGCGTGATGGTGACAGGTTGTCCGCTACGATTGCGCCAGAACCAGCCATGGCTGCCGGTGAAGGCGGCCGTCAGCTCGCCTTCCTGACGGTCCACATTCGTGCCCTTGCCGTACCCATGATAGTTGATCCCAGCGCCGTCGCCATGCGTGTCGTAGTTCACCTTTGGACCATTGGTGAACCATTCGAAGCGAGCAGTAGCGTCCTTCTCCATGACCAGCTTGACCTCGTAGCTGGCGTCGGGCGCGAGATTGACAGTCGTGGTGTCGGCCCATGCCTGCGCTTGCGGCGCTGATGGCACCGGCTGGACTGCTGGGCTGGGCGACGTCTCTGCAGGAACCGACGGCGGAGACGGCACGTCTGCCGGCACAGCAACGGCCGATGATCCGGCATTTTCTGCAGCTGCGTCAGCCTTCGCCTCTTCCGCAAGCTGCATCTTGATGCGGCCCATCTCAGTCAGACCGAGCATGGAGCCCACGCCTGTCGGGTCGACCCCGTATTCTGCGGGTAGCACTGTCGTCACCAGGAGGGCGCTGGCGATGATCGCTGCAATGCCGGTCGATTTGAGAAGCCTGCCGGTCGAAGGCAGTTCAGAAGGGTCAGGTCTTTCTGCGTTGAACATGGAATGTCTCCGATCAAGCGACGAAGTAGCCGACGAGCTGGTAGCCCGTCAGAACGAAACCGAGGGTCATGACGACCGTGTTGGCGAGGTAGGCGTGCTTCCAGAAGCCTGACGTTTTGCGCCAGAAGCCCATCGCGATTAGAATGGCGCCCAGGGCCAGAAGCTGACCCAGTTCAACGCCGATGTTGAAAGCAATAAGGTTCACGACGAGGCCGTCAGGCGCCATCTCGAAGTCCTGCAGCTTGGTCGCAAGGCCAAACCCGTGGAACAGACCGAAGATAAGGGTTGCGGCCTTGGTATTCGGCTGGAAGCCAAACCAGCGCTGGTAGGCGCCCATATTGTCCAGCGCTTTGTAGACAACCGACAGACCGATGATGGCGTCCACCAGGTACGAACTGACGCTGACATTGCTGAGAACGCCGAACAGCAGTGTCACCGAGTGCCCGATGGCGAACATCGTTACGTAGATGCCGATGTCCTTCATCCTGTAGAGGAAGAAGATCACCCCAAAGAGAAATAGCAGATGGTCATAGCCCGTCACCATGTGCTTGGCGCCCAGATAGACGAAGGGCCAGAACACGATCCCGCTCGTCTCCTGAATGTAGCCTTTGTCGCCAGCCTCAACCCCGTGGGCAAAGGCTGGCTGGCAGAACAACAGCGCAAGAAAGATAGACGCCAGGAGCCATCTGTGGGCGTGGAGCCAGGGGACCAGCGAATGAGTGGAAGGTTTGAAGAGCGCGTCAGTCATGCGGAACTCCCTTGACGACCCGAAGCTGCAGCACGCCATCTGATCCAACGGCTTCCGCTGATATGGTGGCGGACAATCGAGCCGTCCCCATCTTCCGCAATGCGGTGAGCGGTTAGAGGGCGGCGTCCTGCGTTGCGACAACCACGCCTGCATCGTTGAGCACCTCGACGTGTACGTGCTCACGCAGCGGCCCGCGCGGCATCGCACTCCGATTGACCTGCCCCGCCAGCCTGACGCTCTGCTCATCGCGTTGCGCCTCGACGCCCCAGATACTGAGCTGCTTGCCATGGACAAGCTTTACGGAACCAGGCGCCTCCGACCTCGTCGCAGTCGTGCAGGCGGCGAGCGCCAGCCCCGCGCACAAGACAGCTGATCGACTGACCACTGCTTTCATCCTCAGTTCACTATGCATGTTCATCAGTGCGCCGCCTCCCCAGCCGCCAGCACAATACCGCTGTCGCGCTCGTCACGCCTGCGCCGTTGCACGAGACGATAGAGCGCGGGCAGCACGAACAGGGTCAATGCCGTCGACGAAATGATGCCGCCGATCACAACTGTCGCCAGCGGCCGCTGGACTTCAGCTCCGGCACCGACGTTGAATGCCATGGGAATGAAGCCCAGGCTGGCGACCAGCGCCGTCATGAGCACGGGTCGCAGCCGCGCCAAAGCGCCCTCGCGGATGGCCTCGTCGATGCCCAGGCCCTGATCACGGAGTGACCGGATGAAGGTCAGCATGACGACGCCATTGAGGACGGCAACGCCGGACAGCGCGATGAACCCAACGCCCGCCGAGATAGACAATGGCAGGTCACGGATCAGCAATGCCGCAACCCCACCTGTCATTGCGAGCGGAACGCCTGAAAAGACGACGAGCGCGTCACGCGCTGACCGGAACAGAGCATACAGCAGGCCAACAATCATCAGGAGTGCGACGGGTACGACCACCGCGAGGCGCTGAGCGCCTGAGATCAGCTGTTCGAACGTGCCGCCATACTCGACCCAGTAGCCTGCCGGCACATCGACCTCTTCGCCAATGCGGCTCTGAAGCTCGCTGACAAACGAGCCCAGATCACGTCCCCTGACGTTGGTCGTGACGACGACGCGCCGCTTGCCGTTCTCGCGGCTGATCTGGTTGGCGCCAATGGACAGCTCTACCCTCGCCACTTCCTGCAGCGGGACAAATCCACGCATTTCCCCGGCGCGCTCAGGCAGCGGAACGCGCAACCGCCCAATCGCGTCGATATCCCGGCGCAGCGTCTCCGGCAGGCGGACGACAACGTCGAACTGACGGTCACCCTCGAAAATCGTGCCCGCATTGGCTCCGCCAAAGGAAGCTCCGACAACTTCCTGGAGATCTGAAACATTGAGGCCTAGCCGCGCCAGGGCGGCGCGATCGGGGGCGATCTGGAGCACAGGCAATCCCGTGACCTGCTCGACCTTGGTGTCCTGCGCGCCCTCGATCCCGTTGATCAGTCCCTCGATCTCGTCGCCAAGCGCCAGGAGCTGATCGGTGTCGTCGCCAAAGACCTTGACGGCGACATCCGACCTCACCCCGGAGATGAGCTCGTTGAAGCGCATCTGGATCGGTTGTGTGAACTCGTAATTGTTGCCGGGGATCTTGCGGACAATTGTCTCGAGTTCCGACACGACCTGCGCCTTCGGCTTGCTCGGATCAGGCCAGTCCTTGCGATCCTTCAGGAGGACGTAGGTGTCAGCAACGCTTGGGGGCATGGGATCGGTCGCGATATCAGCCGTGCCAATCTTTGCGACCACCCGCTCGACTTCCGGCATCTGCTTGATGGCGCTTTCAAGCGCTGTCTGCATCTCAATTGCCTGCGTCAGGCTGGTGCCGGGAATCCTCAGGGCGTGAAGCGCGATGTCCCCTTCGTCGAGGTTCGGGATGAACTCAGATCCCATTCGCGACGCCGCAACGCCCGCAAGCCCCACCAGGACGACTGCACCTGCGACCACAACGGTTCTGAAACGAAGCGCCATATCCAGCAGCGGCTGATAAGCGGAGCGGGCGCCTCGCATGATCGGGCTTTCCTTCTCGGCGACCTTCCCGGTCACGAAGAGCGCGATCGCTGCAGGCACGAAGGTCAGCGAAAGCAACAGTGCCGCCGTAAGGGCGAGCACGACGGTGAAGGCCATCGGGTGGAACATCTTTCCTTCGACGCCCGACAGGGCGAAGATAGGCACGTAGACAAGCGTGATGATGATGATGCCGAAGATCGACGGCTTGATCACCTCGACAGTGGCATCCTCAGCCAGCGCAAAGCGCTCGTCCCGGGTCAGCAACCGACCCAGCTGATGCTGAGCCTGTCCAAACCGGCGCAGACAGTTCTCGACGATGATGACTGCCCCGTCGACGATCAGGCCGAAGTCCAGCGCGCCGAGACTCATCAGATTGCCCGACACACGGTTGGAGACCATGCCGGTGATGGTAAGCAACATCGACAGTGGAATGACCATGGCCGTGATGATCGCAGCCCTGATGTTTCCGAGCAGCAGGAACAGGACCACGACGACGAGCAGAGCGCCTTCTACCAGGTTTGTCTCGACTGTCTGGATGGTGCGATCAACAAGCTCGGTCCGATCATAGATCGGCTTCGCCGTGACGCCCGACGGCAGGGCGCGGGCAGCGACTTCGAGTTGCCTGGCCGTAGCTTGCGCAACCTCGCGACTGTTCTCACCCACCAGCATGAAGACCGTGCCGAGCACGATCTCCTTGCCGTTCTCGGTTGCAGCGCCGGTCCGGAGTTCTTCGCCCATGACGACGTCTGCAACATCGGCGACGCGGATTGGGACGCCATTGCGGTTCGCAACAACGATTCCCTCAAGGTCCGCGATGCCACTCGCCTGCCCCGGGGAGCGAAGCAGGAGTTGTTCGCCGTAGCGCTCAACATAGCCAGCACCGAGATTTGCATTGTTGTTCTCGAGCGCCGCAACGACATCGCCGAGCGTCAGACCGAGAGCAGACAGACGCTCGGGCCAGGGCGTCACGTGATATTGACGCACGAAGCCGCCGATCGTGTTGACCTCGGTAACGCCCTTGGTGTTGCGCAGCTGAGGCCGGATCACCCAATCCTGCAGGGTGCGCAGATCCTCGGGCGTGTAGGCAGAGCCATCTGGCTTGCGCGCGCCCTCTTCCGCTTCGACGACATACATGAAGATCTCGCCGAGACCCGTTGCGATCGGGCCGAGCTGAGGTTCAAGCCCGGGCGGCAACTGGCTACGAATGCCCTGGAGACGTTCATTCACCTGCTGACGCGCAAAATAGATGTCGGTGCCGTCCTCGAAGACGACAGTCACCTGCGACAACCCGTAACGCGAGACCGAGCGAGTATACTGCAGGCCCGGAAGGCCGGCGATTGCCGTCTCCACCGGGAAGGTCACACGCTGCTCTGCTTCGAGTGGCGAGTAGCCCGTTGCCTCCGTGTTGATCTGCACCTGGACGTTGGTGATGTCAGGCGTTGCGTCGATCGGCAGGCGCTGGAAATTCCAGATACCCAGACCGCCAAGCAGGACGACGACCGCCAGCACCGCCCAGCGGTGGATGATCGACAGGTGGATGATGCGCTTCAGCATGGCTCTGCCTCAGTGATCATGGCTCGCGCCGGTCTTTTCGACATCAGCGCGGATGAGGAAGGCATTATCGCTCACATAGACTTCGCCCGGGGCGAGCCCGCCGAGGACTTCCGTCCATTCGGGCGACTGACGCCCAAGCTCCAGCATCCGGACTTCATAAGTATCGTCGACGCGCGCGTAGACGACCGTGAAATCCCGGAAGCGCTGCAGCGCGCGTGTCCGTACCGCCAGCGGCACGTCGGCTGACGCCACGACCACGCT
>CALRWU020000131.1:0-7598 GCA_943371945.1 Azorhizobium sp. AG788 | reverse complement strand
GCACCCGGTCAGCCGGCGGCTGCACGTGGTGGGCACGTCGCTCGTGTTGGGATCGATCATCGCCGGCATCGCGACGGCGGACTGGAGCTGGTATGTGGCGGCGCCGGTGATCGGGTACGGGTCCGCCTGGGTGGGACATTTCTTCTTCGAGAAGAACACGCCTGCGACGTTCAAGTATCCCGCTTTCAGCCTGATGGGGGATTTCAGGTTATGGTTTGAGGTGGTGACGCTGCAGCGGAAGTTTTGAAGGCCGGTCGCGCGCGTCGCTGC
This sequence comes from Azorhizobium sp. AG788, assembly GCA_943371945.1. Lineage (GTDB taxonomy): Bacteria > Pseudomonadota > Alphaproteobacteria > Caulobacterales > Hyphomonadaceae > UBA7672. The sequence continues at coordinate 7,328 of CALRWU020000131.1, read as the reverse complement.
TACCTGAGTGAGCCGATCCATTGGTCATAGAACCGTGCCTGCTCGTCGACACTTGCTGGGGTGATGTCGAGTCCTGTCGCAAAGATGTCTACGAGGTCCGACGACCGTGCGGATTTTCCCAGCGTCAGCTTGTAGGCTTTCTGGGTATTGCCCATGTCATAGGCCATGGGTGACGGGTATACGTTTAGGCTTGCGCCGTAACACATGGGAATGAGACTCTCCGCCTCAAGCATGCGGCGAATCGAACAAAGGGCGTCGAAGTAATTGTCTTTGTCAGCCTGTATTGATTTGCCTCGATACTCGCAGACAAGCCGACAGACATCATTGTCTTCCGCCAGAACGATCAAGATTTGCTCGTGGCCGTTGCCGCCGACTAAAGCCAACTGATGCCGCTCTTGCTCTTCCATTCCAACCCTCGCTTCGCGGACGAAAGAGCCGCTCTCGGCGCAACTTCAGACAGACTGAAGGCGTGGTGCGGGTGGAGGGACTCGAACCCCCACGGGTTGCCCCGCTGGAACCTAAATCCAGTGCGTCTACCAATTCCGCCACACCCGCGTGCGACAGGGCGGGGTCATAGGGCTGTCCGTGCCAGAAGGCCAGCGGGAAGCTCTGTCGATAGCGCGCTTCAGGGTTAACCGCCTGACTTCATGCGAAATCCGCGATGTTCCGGCCGAAATCTGCGTAAATCCGCGCATGGACACGCCGTTCAGCCCTGTGTAATACACCCGCCTTTCCCGCCCGGCTGAGGCCGCAGGCGGGGCCAACCGTTTTGCCGTATCAGGGTTTGCACGATGAACGTCACCGAGACGAAGTCGGAAGGTCTTTCGCGGGAGTTCCGCGTTTCCATCCCGAAGGGTGAAATCGCCGCCAAGCTCAACGCGAAAATCGACGAGCTGCAGCCGAAGATGAACATCAAGGGCTTCCGCCCGGGCAAGGTTCCTGCGGCGCATATCAAGAAGCTCTACGGCAAGTCGATCATGGGCGATCTGGTCAATGACCTCGTCCAGGAGACCTCCGATAAGGCGCTGGCGGAAAAGTCGCTGCGCCCTGCCTCCCGTCCCTCGATCCAGCTCGACAGCGACGAAGAGAAGCTGATCAACGGCGAGGCCGACCTCGATTACCTGCTCAAACTGGAAGTCATGCCGGAATTCGAGCCGGCCGACGTTTCTACGATCTCGATCGAGCGCATGGTCGCCGAGGTTCCGGAAGAAGAGATCCAGGAGTCGCTGAAGCGCCTCGCGGACAACAACAAGGCTTACGAGACCAAAGAGGGCAAGGCCGAGACCGGCGATGCCGTGGTTATCGACTTTGTAGGGTCGATTGATGGCGAGAAATTCGACGGCGGCGCGGCCGAGGGCCACACGCTCGTGATCGGCTCAGGCCGTTTCATTCCGGGCTTTGAAGACCAGCTGGTCGGCGCCTCGGCCGGCGAAGATGTGAAGGTCAACGTCAACTTCCCGGACGATTATCAGGCGGAAAACCTGAAGGGCAAAGCCGCCCTGTTCGAAGTGAAGGTCCACGAGGTCAAAGCCGCCAAGGACGTCGAGATCAACGACGAATTCGCCAAGACGCTGGGCCTCGAAAGCCTCGAATCGTTGCGTGACGCCATCAAGGCGCAGATTTCGGGCGAGCTGGGCTTCGCCACGCGCCAACAGGTCAAGCGCGTGCTTCTGGACGCGCTGGACGAGCGCCATGCGTTCGACCTGCCGCCGCTGATGGTGAAGGCCGAGTTCGAGCAGATCTGGGGCCAGTTTGAAGGCGAGCGCAAAGCCGGCCGCTTGTCCGAAGAAGACAAGGCCAAGTCGGATGACGACCTGAAGGCTGAATATGGCAAGATCGCCGAGCGCCGCGTGCGCCTTGGCCTGGTTCTGGCGGAAATCGGCCGCCGCGGCGACGTCCAGATCACCAATGAAGAGCTGGTCCGCGCCCTGCGTCAGGAAGCCTCGCGCTATCCGGGCCAGGAAAAGCAGGTGATCGAGTTCTACACCAAGAACCAGAACGCCATGGCCCAGCTGCGCGCGCCGATCTACGAGGAAAAAGTCGTCGACTACATCCTCGAGAAGGCGACCGTGACCGACAAAACGGTCAGCCGCGAAGACCTGATGAAGGAAATCGGCGACGAGTAGTCGCCGAAACGCCTGCAATACTACGATAAATCGCGGAATAGCTGTGGACTGGTGCGGGGGGACTTGCGCCGGGGCATGCGCGTTCGGATATTGTTAGTCCCAATCGTGATTTGAGTCCCTCTGGCGCCTGTCAGTGGGGCCGTAGAACAGAAGAACCAGCGCACATGGACGATCTCACCACAAAGGCGATGAATCTCGTCCCCATGGTCGTGGAGCAGTCCAGCCGTGGCGAACGCGCCTACGACATTTTCTCGCGTCTTCTCAAGGACCGTATCGTCTTCGTAACGGGTCCGATCGAGGACGGGCTGGCCAGCCTGATCACAGCCCAGCTTCTCTTTCTGGAGTCGGAAAACCCCAAGAAAGAGATCGCAATGTACATCAACAGCCCGGGTGGCCACGTCCATTCCGGCCTCGCGATCTACGACACGATGCAATACATCCGCAGCCCGGTTTCGACCGCCTGCATAGGTATGGCGGCCTCGATGGGCTCGCTTTTGCTGACGGCCGGCGAGAAGGGGATGCGTTTTGCGACCCCGAATTCCCGAATCATGCTGCACCAGCCGTCCGGCGGTTTCCGTGGCGTCGCGTCTGACATCGAACGGCACGCCCTGGACATGCTGTCGATCAAGAAGCGACTCAACGAGATCTACGTTAAGCACACCGGCCAGCCCTACGAGACCATCGAAAGGACGCTGGACCGCGATTCGTTCATGACCGCGAGCGAGGCTCAAGCCTTTGGAATCGTGGATAAAGTCTACGAAAAACGGATTTCGCCGGCTGATTGAGCCCGTTTTTCAGCAGATTCGGCGCATTTTCGGTGATCGTCTCACCTTGCGGCGCCTATGTTGCTATGATCCGATGCACTCTCTTGAACCTATCGGAAACGATTGAAATATAAGGTTCACGGATTGGGCGTGTTTGAATAGCGCTCGCGGGCATTTGCCCGGGGCGTGAACGAGGTGTCGATGAACAAGAGCACTTCAGGCGACAGCAAGAACACGCTGTATTGCTCGTTCTGTGGCAAGTCCCAGCACGAAGTGAAGAAGCTGATTGCAGGGCCGACCGTCTTCATCTGCGATGAATGCGTCGAACTCTGCATGGACATCATCCGCGAGGAGTCAAAGACGGCGCTCGTGAAGTCGCGCGATGGCGTTCCGACGCCGCGCGAGATCTGCGATGTGCTTGACGACTACGTGATCGGTCAGTCGAAGGCCAAGCGCGTGTTGTCGGTCGCGGTGCACAACCACTACAAACGTCTCAACCACGCCGCCAAGAACTCGGACGTCGAACTCGCTAAGTCGAACATCCTGCTGATCGGCCCGACCGGTTGCGGCAAGACGCTGCTCGCGCAGACACTGGCGCGCATCATCGACGTTCCTTTCACGATGGACGACGCCACGACGCTGACCGAAGCCGGTTATGTCGGCGAAGACGTCGAGAACATAATCCTGAAACTACTTCAGGCGTCCGACTACAATGTCGAGCGTGCGCAGCGCGGCATCGTCTATATCGACGAGATCGACAAGATTTCGCGCAAGTCCGACAACCCCTCGATCACACGTGACGTGTCGGGCGAGGGCGTGCAGCAGGCCTTGCTGAAGATCATGGAAGGCACTGTCGCAAGCGTTCCGCCGCAGGGCGGTCGCAAGCACCCGCAACAGGAATTCCTGCAGGTCGACACAACGAACATGCTGTTCATCTGCGGCGGCGCGTTCTCGGGCCTGGATAAAGTCATCTCGGATCGCGGCCGTGGCACGTCGATCGGTTTTGGCGCGACTGTCGTCGATCCGGAAGACCGCCGCACCGGCAAGATCCTTGAAGGCTGCGAGCCGGAAGATCTCGTGAAGTTCGGCCTGATCCCGGAATTCATCGGCCGTCTGCCGGTTATCGCGACGCTCGAAGACCTGGACGAGGCGGCCCTCATCCAGATCCTCACCGAACCGAAGAACGCTCTGCTCAAGCAGTATCAGCGCCTGTTCGAGATGGAGAGCGTTACGCTCACCTTCACCGACGACGCTCTCTCCGCCGTGGCGCGCCGCGCCATTCAGCGGAAGACGGGAGCACGGGGCCTGCGGTCGATCATGGAGGGCATCCTGCTCGACACCATGTTCGAGCTCCCCAACCTGCGTGGCGTCGAAGAAGTGGCGATCAATGCCGAAGTGGTCGAAGGTCGGGCCCGCCCGCTCTACGTCCATGGTTCGGAACCTCAGGCGTCAGCCAGCGCGTCGTAGTTTCTGTTCGAAAGCATGGAAAGTGACCCCTGGTTCCGGGGAAGCTACTTCCGTTGCGTCGACGTAAAGCGACTCGCCATGCGGGATACAACCGCGGCCATATCATCGTTGCCGCAACGATTCGTCCGCGTATTCCAACCCAACATGGACTATGGACAACGGCCTGTGCGGCTCCATCTCAACTAATGTGAAGCTTATTGCCCTTCAAAATCGTGCGTCACAGTCACGGGTTGAACACGAGCCCATGACGGGCCACTTTGATCATCAAGCGAATGTCCGGTCCGATCTATTGGCATGGCCCGGCCTTCCTCCCGCCCTTGAGCTTCCATGAAGGCAAGCGCGGCGAAGTAAGGAGAAAAGAGAAATGGCAAATATCCTCCCCGTCCTGCCGCTGCGCGACATCGTGGTGTTTCCACGCATGGTCGCTCCACTCTTCGTGGGGCGAGACAAGTCAGTTCGAGCGCTGGAAGAAGTTGAAAAAGGCGGCGGCGAAATTCTTCTCGTCGCCCAGAAGGAAGCTGGCGTCGATGACCCGGCCGAAGAAGACCTGTACGCCGTTGGCGTCGTCGCCACGATCCTGCAGTTGCTCAAGCTGCCGGATGGCACTGTGAAAGTCCTGGTCGAAGGCAAGCATCGCGCGAAGCTCGACAAGCTGATCGACAAGGACGACTACTACGCAGCGGAATACTCGAAGCTCGAAGAAGGCAAAGCCGACTCGGAAGAGTCCTCGGCGCTGATGCGTGCGGTGATCGAGCAGTTCGATGGTTACGTGAAGCTTAACCGCAAAATCCCGGCCGAAACCGTTGGCACCGTAAGCGCGATCACTGATCCCGGCCATCTGGCGGATGCTGTTGCAGCGCAGTTGTCTATCAAGCTCGAAGACAAGGAGCAGCTGCTCGAACTCATCGACGTGACCGAGCGCCTGGAGAAGGTGTTCTCGCTGATGGAAGGCGAGATCGGTATGCTGCAGATGGAGCGCAAAATCCGCAACCGCGTGAAGCGGCAGATGGAGAAGACGCAGCGCGAGTACTACCTCAACGAGCAGATGAAGGCGATCCAGCGCGAGTTGGGTGATGGCGACTCTGGCGGCGAGCGCGACGAGATCGGCGAACTGGAAGAGAAGATCGCCAAGACGCCGATGTCCGACGACGCGCGCGCCAAGGCCGAGCAGGAAGTGAAGAAGCTACGGCAGATGTCACCGATGTCTGCGGAGTCCACCGTCGTGCGTAACTATCTCGACTGGATGGTTTCGCTCCCCTGGGGCCGCAAGAAGGAAGTCGTTCGCGACCTTCAGGTTGCGCAGGACGTTCTAGATGCCGATCACTACGGCCTCGAGAAAGTGAAAGAGCGCATCATCGAGCATCTCGCCGTCCAGGCGCGTGGCGACAAGGTGCGTGGCCCGATCCTTTGCCTTGTCGGCCCTCCGGGCGTCGGCAAGACTTCGCTCGGCAAGTCGATCGCCAAGGCAACCGGCCGCGACTTCGTTCGCGTGTCGCTCGGTGGCGTGCGTGACGAAGCCGAGATCCGCGGTCACCGTCGTACCTATATCGGCTCCATGCCGGGCCGCATTATCCAGTCGATGAAGAAAGCAAAGAGCGGCAACCCGCTGTTCCTGCTCGATGAGATCGACAAGCTCGGCCAGGACTATCGCGGCGATCCGTCATCGGCCCTGCTGGAGGTCCTCGATCCTGAGCAGAACGCGACGTTCAACGATCACTACCTGGAGGTCGACTACGATCTTTCGGATACGATGTTCATCACGACGGCCAACTCACTGAACATGCCTCAGCCGCTTCTTGACCGGATGGAGATCATCCGTCTCGAGGGCTACACAGAGGACGAGAAGGTCGAGATCGCCAAGCGGCACCTTCTGCCCAAGACGATCGAGAACCACCTGCTCAAGGACGGCGAGCTTATCGTGGAAGAGAGCGCGATCCGCGACCTAATCCGCTACTACACCCGCGAGAGCGGCGTGCGTTCGCTGGAGCGTGAAATGGCGCGGCTTGCCCGCAAGGCGGTTCGCGACATCGAAATGAAGAAGACGACAACCGTCACCGTCAACGGCGAGAACCTCGACAAGTTCGCAGGCGTGCGGAAGTACCGCTTCGGCATGGCTGACCGCGAGGATCAAGTCGGCGTCGTCACAGGTCTAGCCTGGACGGAAGTTGGCGGCGACCTCCTCACCATCGAAGCCGTGCAGATGCCGGGTCGTGGCCGCATGACGGTCACCGGTTCGCTGCGCGACGTGATGAAGGAGTCGATCTCGGCAGCCCAATCGCTGGTGCGTTCGCGCTCGGTGCAGATGGGCATCCGCCCGCCCGTGTTCGACAATACGGACATCCACGTGCACGTGCCGGATGGCGCAACGCCCAAGGACGGCCCGTCGGCCGGTATTGCAATGACGACGGCCATCGCGTCGCTGCTGACCGGCAACCCGATCCGCAAGGATATCGCCATGACTGGCGAGATCACGCTGCGCGGCCGGGTTCTGCCGATCGGCGGCCTGAAGGAGAAACTGCTCGCGGCCCTGCGCGGCGGCATCAAGACGGTGCTGATCCCTGAGGAGAACGAGAAGGATCTCGTCGACCTGCCTGAGAACGTGAAGTCGGGGCTGACGATCATCCCGGTTTCCACGATCGAACAGGTGCTCGCGCGTGCCCTTGTTCGTCCGCTTACGCCGATCCAGTGGAGCGAAACGGACGAAGCCGCCTATCGCGCCCAGCTTGGGCCGGGCGGGACGAAGTCGGGTGAAGCTCAACTGCCTCACTGAATGATCTGAAATGACTGCGAAAGGCCCGCCAGACATGGCGGGCCTTTTTGTTTCAGCGACCGAAGAACTTGCCGAACATGCCTTTGGCGGCTGCTGCGGCCTGATCTTTGACGGCGCCCATCGCCTTTACGCGCGCTTCTTCGGCGAGCTTGGTGATCATGGCTTCGAGCACATCCTTGCCAATGCCGGTTTCAGCGGCAG
>CALRWU020000130.1:0-7622 GCA_943371945.1 Azorhizobium sp. AG788 | reverse complement strand
CGGACGTCGCCACGAGACACATTTCGGAGGTTGACGGCAGTACGACTGCCGACCTCGACGTACTCCCGGTCGAGGCCGTGTGTCTGAAGACCACGGACAATCACCGATCTGCCCATCGGCGCCACAACCGCGTGTGAATGCCGCTCAAGCCCGGCCCCGAGCAGCGTCCCCGTGACAACTGTCCCCATTCCAGCTGAACTGAAAACCCGGTCCACAGGCAGGAAGAAGCCAGGGAGCCGTGGCTGTGCAGGCGCACGGAGCAACAGATCATCGAGTTGCCGATCCAACACACCGAGCCCTTCCCCCGTGGCCGACGAACAGAAGACAATGGGTTGCCCCCTGAGACCGGTCGCAGCGATGGCCGCCTTGATTGACATCTCCCGGTTTGACCATGCGGATCGCGCCAGCAAATCAGCCTTAGTGACCGCCACGACGCCCCTGGTGATCCCGAGCAGAGTTGCGATTTCCAGATGCTCGATTGTCTGGCGGGCGATTCCCTCAACCGCGGATACAACCAACAGCGCTGCGCCGGCGCCGGTGGCGCCTGCGACCATCGTGCGAACGAAGTCTTCGTGCCCCGGAACATCGATGAAGTCGATGTTTCCGGAAGGATAGCCCCGATGTGCAAAGCCGAGCGCGATCGACATGCCGCGCTCCTTTTCTTCCTTCAGCCGGTCGGTCTCGATACCGGTAATTGCTCGGACAAGAGATGTTTTGCCATGATCGACGTGACCAATTACGGCAACGGCGCAGGACTTCATGGAGCCAGAGCCCGCTGGATCGCCCGCGCAATATCCGTGATCTCGCTGTCCTGAACCGCCCGGACATCCAGACAAAACTTGTCATCGCGAATGCGCCCCAGGACAGCGTAGTCACCTGTTCGCGCGCGACTTGCCATAGCCTCGGCTGAAAGCGATGGCGTGTTCAGAGCCACCGCAAAACTCTGGAGACCCTGCTGCGGCAGCGCTCCGCCGCCCGCAAAGGCGGTACTCTCCACGACCTCGACCGTGAGCCCGGGAACAGCCGCAATAGACAGGGCCAACCTTTCGGCTCTCGCCTTCACGATCACCAGGCTTTCCGCCAGGGCGCGCAGAACCGGTACTCTTTCCAATGGATCGTTCGGCGCCTTGTAGAGGCGCAGCGTCGCCTCGAGCGCGGCAAGCGACAGCTTGTCTATCCGCATCGCCCGCACAATTGGATGTGACCTGAGCTTGCCGACAAGCGTGGCGCGCCCGGCGATCACGCCGCACTGAGGCCCCCCGAGAAGCTTGTCTCCGGAAAACGTCACAAGATCGACGCCCTCCTGAAGGACGTCGCGAACAACTGGTTCATCGACGAGGCCAAATCGGGATAGATCGACAAGAACGCCGCTGCCTAGATCCTCAACCATCACCACGCCTTTGCTGTGAGCAAGCTCGGCAAGCTCGCCGCGAGAGGCCTGTGCGGTGAAACCGACGATCCGGAAGTTGCTCGTGTGACTCTTGAGAACGACGGCGGTCTCCGGCCCGATCGCGGCCTCGTAGTCAGCAAGTCTGGTCTTGTTGGTAGCGCCCACCTCTCTGAGCCGCGCCCCGCTCTGCGCAATCACGTCCGGCATTCGGAAGGATCCGCCGATCTCGATCAACTCTCCACGCGAAGCGACGACCTCCCGTCCCGCACCGATGCAAGTCAGACAGGCGAGTACGGCTGCTGCGCAGTTGTTCACGACAATAGCCGCCTCCGCCCCGGTTAGCTCACGCAACAACGCTTCAACATGCACATGCCGGGAACTCCGCGCACCAGTCGCAAGGTCCAGTTCAAGATTGGAGTAGGACCTGCCTGCATCCTGGATCGCCTCCAGCGCTTCAGGAGCCAGCAACGCCCGACCAATGTTGGTGTGGATGATAATGCCCGTGGCGTTTATCACGCGCCTGAGGCTGCTGGTGCGACCTGACGTGATGGTTGCCTCCACGGTCGCAAAGAAGTGAGTCGTCAGGAACTCTGGTGGCGTTGACTCCCGACCGGATCGAAGCGCTTCACGAATTTCGTCCAGTCGGACGCGCAAGGCGTGCGCGACGATGCTACGACCATACCGAACAACAAGCGGCGAGGCCTGTTCCGATTCAAGCAGGGCATGGATCTGGGGCAGCTTTCGAAATGCGTCGCTCACTAAAGCTGGGCCTTTGTCTGGTGGACGGTCGGCGCGGCGCCCTCCGTCCAATGGGAGTTAACTCCGGAATGGCCGGATTTGGCATGGTAGGCTGTAAATCAACGCCGGCGCGAGGCCTTTTCAAGTGGCACAGGATCAGCCGGGGCCTTCGAGCGCGAGGAGTCCGAACCCGTGAATTCTCTGATTTTTTGAAGAACTACTTGAGTGAACCGCGAGAACCTCCACGGCCGCTCGGACCAAAAACTCGCCTCCGCCGGTCCTATTCAATGCGTGTGCCCGGCAGTTCGAGAGATCACTTAGCGGAACACCGCATGCCAGGCAGGCAGCACGAACTAGCTCCAGACGGTCCTACTGCGCATCCCTCAGTTCGAGAGACCGGCTAGCGGAACCCTGCATGTGGCTCAGACCGAAACTCGTCTTGGTAGGTCCAATTCATCTCCCCTGCCCGGCCATTCGAGGGACCACTTAGCGGAACACCGCATGGCAGGGCGAATTTGTCCCTGGTGGTCACGCTTCGTGCCCCCTCCCTAGTTCGAGGGACCGGCTATCGTACGACTGTCGGCACCCATTGAACCTGGTCTTGGATTCTCAGAGATCTCTGCAGCAGCTGAGTGTTCTAACAGCCGCTTAGCCGCTACCGCGCACGACCCACACGTTACGCGATCACGCCTTCTTGGACTCTTTGACTAAGTCGCGGAGCAGCTCGTCTCGAAAAACAATGCCTGCAAGGTTCTGCAACTTGTCCACGACCACCACGCTACCTTCGCCGCTTTCTGCGAAATATTCGAGCACCTCGCGGCGAGTGCCATTTGGATCGATCGAAGATGTATTCAGCATCCTCATTTCTTGAAGCGCCCCCTCCGCGATGGCTTCGAGCAGCCGCTCATATGGGTCCCGCATTGGGTTCGGGTCTGCACGATTCTCGCCCGTAGGCCTGCGCAAAGTACGAAATGAAGGACGGCCATCAATGTTAGGGCGCAGGCTACCCACGAAATGGTTGTCCGGATCCACGACTACTAGTGTTACTGACTTTGCAACGCGAGCGACCTCCCGTTCATAAGCCGCAACCGCCTGAGCGTCATAGCGATTGCCGACCCGCAGCAGGATCGCCGCGTGCTTACCGCGGCTCATTTGCTTCACTTTGACAGGCAGATCTTCCAATCGGCCCTTCTCCACGATCGCGGGCGTACCGGGTTCCACGGGTGAGCTAATCAGTTGTTGCGCAAACCGTTGAGCATCCTCTTCAAAGAAATTGCGAAAGGTAGCGTTGACGCCGCCAGGCCCGCTCAGACTTGTTAGGCGCCCCGAAGTCACCGCAAAGCCGACGAGAAAGGCCAAGCATAGCAGCGTGAACACGCCAACATCGGGATCTTTGAAGCCGAGCTGACGGAGGCCGACCGCGACCCCAAGAAGAAGGCCCACGATCAAGGATGCCTTGAACAAGGCCGACCAGTCTTTGGCCATGCTGGCTTACCCCGATCCGGTAACTAAACTCAGGGGCCCGAGCCTCTGGTCTTCTCGCTCAATTGCAGATGCACGAACGGAGGAGTCAATCGTCAGTAATCGAATTCTCAAGGCAGGTCGGCCAACGTCCTTTAGCCCGCGCCGAAGCATGGCGCTCTCAGGTTAAGCGCGAATACTCGTCCAGCGAATTCAAGGACCGGCGAACTATGCCTGTTTTCGGTTCAGATTTCCGACGCGCAATGCGGCCATGCGAAACCGACTAGCGGAACACCGCATGGCAGGCAGCCGGCGCGAAATTGTTCATGGTGGCCACGCTTCGCGCCCCGGTCCCTAGTTTGAGAGACCGACTATCGGACTACCGTCGGCACTGGCGCAATAGCTTATCAGGGTCGTGTCGCCCTGCTTCACCGCCTGGGCCAGCGAAATCTACCTAGGTGAGCAGATCATGCCGCCGAGGCTAATCGTCAGGGTCAGACGGGCAAGGGGCGCAAGCGAAACGTCCATAACCTAGCACCTGGAGATCAGCCGCCGCGAACATGCATCCGCCGGCTGCCACGCTGCGTACTAACCGTGGATCAAAAACGCCCACTGCCAGCATCCCGGCGACGATTTTGGACACATTAGCTATGGCGCGAGAATTTGATGAGCAGACGAAGTCCACGGCGCTGGCGCTGATCGGCCAGTATGGGAGCGACGCAGAGGTGATAGCTGTCATGCGTGCGGCTGAGTATGCAGCAGTCGGCCACGTCGAGGCGCTGGCGGCATGGGACGACATCCTTGAATGTCTGGCAGCAGTTGAAGCGGGGGAAGCTGGAGCGCGGCCCGTGCAGTAGCCACGCTAGCAGTCGTGTCGCCTGTCGTGAAATTGCAAAGCAGACAGCTCGGCCAGGCCCGGCTAGTTTGGTTTGGCTGCAACATCAGATCGGGACGATGCGATGGACTTCCCACTGCTCCTGAACCGGTTTTCCCTGGCGATTGAACAGCGTGACGCTGACAGTCTCGCGGACCTCTTCACAGCTGATGGCGTGTACGATGACTATTTCTTCGGTGCCTCCAAACCGGGATCTGCTGGTATTGGCGAGACCGTCGAGCATTTCTACGCAGGCGGTGCCAACTATCGTTGGGAGTTCTTCTCCCCTCTCGCGTCGGTCGGCCTGGGGTATGCGAGTTACCGGTTCAGCTATAACTCGACACTGCCGGAGGCGAATGGCGCCCGCGTAGTTTTCGATGGTATGAGCCGGTTCGACCTCGAAGCGGGGCGGATCAAACGCTACAGTGAGGTGTTTGACCGAGGCATGGCGCTCGCTCAAGTCGGCTTCGCGGCCGATCGTCTGCAGAAGATAGGGTTGCGCTACGCGCGCGAACTCAAAGCCATTCCGGAAATTGCGCCACACTTGGCAAGCGATGGCTCGGCGCCTCTCGCAGACTAACCCGGCGCTGACCGGCACACGACGCAGCTGATTGCGCGACGATCGGAGTGATCACTAATCGGCGCCGGTTCGCACTTGCGGTGGCCTCGTGTGGATTTGGAGGGGCCACGACGATCCAACATCACCTGCCGTGCGTACTGGGTGTCATGATAAAAGCTGCTCGCACGACACTTCTAGCGCTCGCCCTAACGGCATGGGGTGCATCGCCTGCCATGGCCACTGAAGAGCCAGCCTTTACCCTGGTGCAAAAACAGGGAAATTTTGAGATTCGGGACTATGCGTCGGTCATCGTTGCGGAGGTGACCCTGCAGGGCGGGGCTGAGCGCGCCCGCAATGCCGGCTTCCAGCCGCTTGCCGACTACATATTCGCCAAGGACCGCAAAGGGCCGCAGATCGCCATGACGGCCCCGGTAACTCAGGCGCCGCGCGAGCAGATTGCCATGACCGCGCCCGTGACCCAGCGTGCAGACAGCGCCAGCAGCTGGACAGTCGGTTTCACCATGCCTGCAAAATACACGATGGAGACGCTGCCAGCTCCGGCCAACCCGAACGTGAAACTCATCCCCCATCCAGCAAAGCGCATGGCCGTCGTGCGCTTTTCCGGCCTGGGTTCGGCCGGCGAGATGGAACAGATGCGCGGCGATCTGATGAAACAGGTCGCAGCTCTAGGTCTTACACCGGTCGGAGCGCCCGTCTTCGCCTTCTATGACCCGCCATGGACGGTGCCCTTCTTCCGGCGGAATGAAGTCATGGTCGAACTCGCAAAGCCATAGGCTGAGCCAGTACGCGTCTTCGCTGGGTGCAGCGAGAGCCAGACCTGCCTCGGGATTTTCGACTGAAGCGCACAGCGAATGGCAGCTTGGGGTCCCGAGTTGACCAAGCGTAAATTGTGGCGAACCGGCCGGAGGCATCTAAAGCGGTCAGTCAGCGGCGGCACCTCGCTTCGGCAGTACCTCGCCCACAATACGACAGTCGCAAGCTTCCAAGCGCTCAGGACGGCGAGTAGTCGTTTCATCGGCGGGCTCCCTGACGCTCCCCGGCACGCTAGTGCGTCCGTCGATCACGGCCAAGCGGCTCGCGAAGGATGCCATTTCGCCACCGCTCACCCCTAGCTAAACCACCTTCCGCACCGAAGGTGTAGCATTCGCGCCGGTGATTTTTCGACAATGTGACTGACACGATTGAGCCCCGCCTTCACGCCTTTCCGGCATTGTTACAATGGCAGGGCATGTCGTGAATTGCCGCTCTCTGCTGACCTACTGATCAGGCAGGCCCTCGCCCACAAGAGGTCCTTCGCGGTTCGTTCAGTCTGAAATTCTGGGGGCAGGTCAGCGCGATCCGAACGTCATAGTCAAAAGTCTGAGTTGCGAGCGCGTCATGCGTTCGAGATCGTCGCATCAGCGTCAGAATTTTTGCGCCTCCGCTAGAGACACAACCAAGGGGCCCTGGTTCTGCGGAACATCATTCGCTTTCGAAATCAGTCTGCGCGCCGAGATATCGGCCGGGACAAACGTGGAGTTATGGGATGCGGGGCACGGTACTTCAGTATGACGACAATGCGGGCAGCGGCTATATCAGCGGCGACGATGGGATCAGATATACCTTCAAGCGCTCAGACCTTCAGCAACTCAGGCCAATCTCGGCTGGTATGAAGGTCGATTTCGTCCCGAACGCGGGCGCGGCGACGGATATCTACACGATAGATGCGTCTGGAGCGGTAGCTGGCGGACCGGGGCCGGGCGCCGCATACGGCGGCCATGCACCAAGCGGCATGGCGCCAACAGTGGCCTACACGGGCGAAGATCTAGGCTTATGGGATTACTTCAAGAAGGTAATGGGTAAGTCCTTCAATGGTGAGGGGCGCGCGCGCCGGAAAGAGTATTGGTCATTCGCCTTGTTCTCCTTCCTGATCTTCGTGGTGCTGTTGATCGCAATGTTCGTGATCGCGGGCGGCGCAATAGCCGCTAGCATGGAAGACAGCTACACTTACGGTGCTGGATACTCTGACGTCGGCACGGGAGCCGTGATCGGCGCGATGGGCGTTTGGCTGTTACTCTACCTAATCGTCGCCCTGATCTTCATCCCGGCGAGCATCACAGTTATGATCCGTCGCCTGCACGATATCGGGATGTCGGGCTGGCTATATCTGCTGGTGCTGGTTCCTTATATCGGGTCCATCTTCCTCTTCGTCTGCGCTCTGATCCCGTCGCAGGCGCAGGTCAACAAACACGGGCCGATACCTAAGCGAGCACCGACCGTCTATGGCGCCTGAGCCTGTCAAGCTCCTACAACTGTCAGACAAACGTTGAGGTCTTTCGCTAATGGAGGAGCTCCGGCTCATTGCCGCCCTTGAGGCAAGACGTCTTGGGTTTCGCTGGCGAGCGTGCGTCCACAAAGCACTCTACAGAAGCTGGCAGGATTCAATCGCCCTTTGTCTCTAAGCGTTTTCCGGAGCGACGAATGAACCAATCGCTACCGCCGCGATGGTTGTAGTTTTTGCTCCCGCCTCCGAGTTCGATTGACCGGCTCTAGGCGACATTCAGGGTCGAGTTCGCGCAAAACTGCTCTGTTCAACGCTG
>CALRWU020000129.1:0-7624 GCA_943371945.1 Azorhizobium sp. AG788 | reverse complement strand
CGGGACCGGCGGGCACAAATTTCGGTTTCTGGGATCGTGACGCCGAGGGCGCCGTTGACCAGGACTTCCGCCGCTTTATCGGTTCGACCTGGCGTGGCGGCCAGGAGGCCGAGGCGCGCAAGGTGTTCGAGGCGGACGGTTTTGCCTGCAAGGATGGCAACCGCCCTGAAGCAACCGCGGTGCCGAACCTTGAGTGCGAGCGGGTCTATTCGGTGGGCGACAACGTCCATTCCTGGACGGTGAAGTTCTGGCCGAAGCAGGAGCGCCCCGAGGCGCACTATGTGCGGCTGCACATGCGCGACCCGCTGAAGAACTACGACGAAAAAGCCAAGAACCGTTGAGGCGCATCTGGTGAGTTTTGTTCTCGCGCCCCATGAATCGCCCGGCGAGGGCCTGTCGCGTGTGATCCGCGAGCAGGTTCACAAGCTGTCGGCAGAATGCGCCGAAGCGGGGCAGGAACAGGCGGCGTTCGCGCACAAGGCTCGCGTGCGGTGCAAGCGCATCCGCGCGGCGTTGCGTCTGGCCAAGCCGCTGATGGGCGGCAAGGCGTTCCGGCGCGAGAACCGCTGGTGGCGGGATCAGGCGCGGCTGTTGTCCGAGCTTCGCGATGCCGGCGCCCGGATCGAAGCACTGGATACGCTGCGGCCGTTCCTGGCCTCGCGGATCGGCAGCGACGCGACGCGCAAGCTGGAAGAGCGCTTCCTGCGCGGGCGGCGTATCGTGGAGGCGGAAGGCGCGATCAAGCAGTTCATCGACGGGCTGGACAAGCGCGGCGACGATCTTGTGCCGGCGATGGAGTCTGGCGAACGCGGCGATCTCGCGGGAGCGCTCGCGGACACATATCGGCTGGCGCGTCTGGCGATGTACGCTTCGCTTGAAACGGAAGAGCCCGAACTGCTGCACGAGTGGCGCAAGCAGGCGAAGTACCACGCGCTGCAGGCCCGGTTGATGCGGCAGCAATTTCCCGATGCGCTCGACAAACGCGTTGCCGGCGTGCGCGATCTAGCCGAGCTGCTGGGTGAAGTGCAGGACATCGAGGTGGTGATGGCCGGGGCCAAGGGATGGCGCGAGCGGCCGATGGGGTTCCGTGAAGTGCTCGATGCGCGGCGCAAGTCGCTGGTCACGGGCGCGCGGGCTACGGGCGCTGCGCTGTTCTCGGAAAAGCCCAAGGCGTGGACGAAGGACCTGACGCCGCCGGTGATGGCGGACTAGGCGGAGCGCGGATCAGATCGCGCGGCCGGACTGGCTTTTTGTACATTGGTAGCATGCTATAGATGTGAAGATGCCGCCGCGCCCTTGTGTTTTCCCGCCGCCAAAAGTCTCCGCTTGTCCCACATTTTTTAACCTTCCACGGGCAAACAGTTCTCGATCACTGCGGAGTCTGGACGAATCTGTCTGGGCAAGAGGTGACGCGTTACGGCGGAAATCTGTTCGCGCGGCCGTCCAATCGCGCAAGGGAAATGCCATCCGATGAAAACCATCAGTTCCAAGGTCAAGGCTGGCGCGGCAGGTCTGTTCCTGGTCGTGTCGCTGTTTGTGGGTCTTACCATCTGGCAGCAGACGGAGCAGATTTCGAACGCGGCGAAGGTCGTTCAGAGTCTGGCGTTGGTCGAGAAGAACACGGAGCTTGCCCTGCTCGTGAAAGACGTTCGGTACGACGTCGTTCAGGTTCAGCAGTTTCTTACGGACATTTCTGCAACCCGTGGCCTCGACGGGCTCAATGATGGAACGGCGCTTGCCGCAGAGGCTGCCGCCTCCTTCGAGGCCGACAGCAAAAACGCGCTGGCGATGGCTGACGCCCTCGGATTTGACGAGGCGGTCAAAGACCTGAACGAAGCCCGCGCCGCGTTCCCCGCCTACTATGAGACTGGCCAGCAGATGGCGCAGGCCTACGTCTCGGGCGGCCCTGCCGTGGGGAACGGCATGATGAGCAGCTTCGATGCCGCCGCGACCAGTGTCGGCGAGGCGATGGAGAAGCTGTCGGCGACGGTTTCGGAGAAGGAAAGGACAGCGCTTGCCGAAATCGACGCGGTCTCGAAGGCAAGTTCGGACGCAGCGAGCAACGCACGAATTGTAACGGCGATCTTCTCGCTGATCATTCTGCTGGCGGTTGCGGCCCTTGCGGTACTTGGGGTCCAGATCGTCAGGCCGATCGCAGGCGTGACGGCGACCATGGAGAAACTTGCTGCGGGCGACTACCAGGCAAAGGTTGATGGCGCGGAGCGCTCGGATGAAATCGGGCAGATGATCCGCACCATCGAGGTCTTCCGTCAGGGGCTGATCGACGCGAACAACCTCCGAGCGAAACAGGTGGAACAGGCCGAGCAGGCGGAAGCTGCACGGCGCGCCTCCCTGAAGGACATGGCCAACTCGGTGGAGCAGGAAGCAGGCGCTGCCGTCAACCATGTCAGCGACGAAACCAACCAGATGACGAAACTCGCTGGCTCTATGGCGACATCGGCTTCGAGCGTGACAGACCAGTGTCAAGGAGCGGCATCGGCAGCCCAGCAGGCCATGATGAGTGCGGCCAGCGTCACGGCGGCCACCGAAGAGTTCGCCGCCTCCATCCAGGAGGTCACTTCACAGCTGGCGCGCGCAAAGGAGATCACACGCGAGACGGTGAAAACCAGCGACCGCACGCAACACGCCGTTGCCAACCTCTCGACAGCTGTCGCTCGCATCGGTGAAGTCGCGACGATCATTTCCGAAATCGCCGCGCAGACAAATCTTCTTGCGCTTAACGCCACGATCGAGGCCGCCCGTGCGGGTGAGGCGGGCAGGGGCTTTGCCGTGGTCGCAAGTGAGGTGAAGAACCTGTCGACGCAGACGGCCAACTCGACGGAAGATATTCGGCGTCACATCGACGAGATCCAGCGCGTCACGCAGGAAACGTCGGCAGTGGTCGCGGAGATTGCTCGCCAGATTACCAACGTCGATGAGGTGTCGACGGCTATTTCGGCGGCGATGGAAGAACAGAGTGCGACGATGGGCGAGATTTCCCGCCATGTCGCCGAAACCGCTACCGCTGCAGGCTATGTTTCGGACTCGGTCACGATCGTTCTCGGTGAAGCCAGCCGCAGCGGTGAAAGTGCGCGTGCCCTGAGCACAAGTGCGCACGATGTCGCCACGTCGATATCGACTCTACGCGAGACGATCGTGCGTGTTGTGCGCATGTCGTCTCCAGATGTCGAACGGAGAACCAATCCCCGATTTGAGATCAAGGCGCCGGGTGAGCTTGTGCGCTCCAACAAGCGGGTCACTATTGAAGACATTTCGCGTGGCGGCGCTCAACTATCGTCTGCAGATGGCTTCACGGGTGGAGAGCGAGACGTACTTCGCTGGGCGGGCGTCGAGACGCCAATTCGCGTCACGTCGGCCAGCGGCGGTATCGCGCACGTGATTTTCGAGGCTGTCGATGCGCGGTTCGAGGCCGCGCTCGCCAATGCCACCAGGTCCCTGACGCCGCAGAGCGGATCATGGCGCAAGGCATCATGATGACCGGCGTGCGCACTTGATCGGCGGGCCGATACATCCGATCTAAGCTGGATGTTCGGTGAGCTTTACCACAATCGCGTTCTGGAGCTGGCGGGGGATATTCCCCATGTCGGCCGGCTGGATGATGCGCAGGGATCTTCGCTGAAGGTTTCGCGCGTGTGCGGGTCGACCGTGCAGGTTGATTTGAAGCTGGATGCGGATGGGCGGATCGCGGAGATCGCGGTCGATCCCAAGGCTTGCGCGCTGGGGCAGGCGGCGACGGCGATCCTGTCACAGCATGCGATCGGGCTGTCGCTGGAAGAGATCGAGGCGGCGCGCGAGGCGCTGCGTGCGATGCTAAAGGATGGCGCGGAGCCGCCGGGCGGCGTGTTCTGGGAGCTGCGCCACCTCGCGCCGGTGAAGGATTATCCGCCGCGCCACGCGTCGACCATGCTGGCGTTCGATGCCGCAGCCGAGGCGATGCGGAAGGCGTTGGGGTTGGTGGTTTAGTCCAACACGCCCGCTCATCCCGACTTTCGTCGGGACGAGTCGGGAAAACGTGACGGCTGGTTTCTACTCCGGCACGATCCGCAGGAGTTCGCCGGCCGGGGCGTCGGTGAGCACGTAGAGCAGACCGTCGGGGCCCTGGCGCACGTCGCGGAAGCGCTGGCAGCGGTCGCGCAGGAGCTTTTCCTCGCCAACGACGCGGCCTTGCGCATTCATCTCGACGCGCACGATCTGCTGGCCGGAGAGGCCGCCCATGAAGATCGAGTTTTTCCAGCCGGGATATTTGTTGCCCGAGAGCCAGGTCATGCCCGAGAAGGCGACGGAGGGCGTCCAGAAGTACACCGGTTGTTCGAGACCGTCCTGTTTGGTGAGGCCGTTGTTGAGCAGCTTGCCGTCATTGTCGCGGCCATAGCTGATCGTCGGGAAGCCATAGTCCTTGCCGCGCTGGATCTTGTTGAGCTCGTCGCCGCCGCGCGGCTCGTTCTCGATGATCCAGAGATCCTGCGTGCCGGGCTTGAAGACCATGCCCTGCGGGTCGCGAATGCCCACTGCATAGACGGTGGGGTCAGCGGCCTCATCGGAGAGGAACGGATTGCTCCTCGGCGTTGTGCCGTCCGTGTTGATGCGCAGCACCTTGCCGTTCGGGCTCTTGAGCGAGCGCGCGCTGACATACGGCGTGAGAATGTCGGCCGTGATCACGAAGAGTGAGCCATCCTTCGCCTGCACGATGCGGCGGGGGACCATTGCCGCGTCCTGCTTGAGCACGTGCAGGTCGGTGATCGACTGCTCATCGGCGGACAGTTTGGCCTTCGCGATGTAGCCGGTGTTGCCGCCGCCAGCTGGAGTCGAGACGTAGGCGAGATAGATCGTGCGGTTCTTCGCGAAGTCCTTGTCGAGGATCACGTCGTGCATGCCGAACAGCGGGATGGACGATTTGATGTAGGGCGAGCCGGCGAGGGTTTCAGACACCTTGCCATCAGGATGGATGATGCGCAGGCCAGAGCCGCGAATGGTGACGATGATGTTGCCGGACGGCAGGAAAGCGAAGCCCCAGGCGTTGGGCAGGCCAGCCGCCACCGTTTCGACGCGGAACTTCTGGGTCGAGGTGAGGCGCGGCGCGCGGGTCTGATCCGCCATGAGCGGGGTGGGGCGATAATCGTCGGCCGCGTTCCGCGGAACGCCGCACTTCTCAAGGCTGAGCTGGTCTTCCTCGTACGTCTTCGCAAGCTGTTCCGGCGTTGGCTTGGGCGCCGCCTGGCCGAAAGCGGGCGTGACGAAGCAGGCGCTGGCGGCCAGAGCGAGGAGCAATCGTTTCATGTACCGGTTCCGTCCGATGTGGTTGCGGGGCGGACACTGCACCGGAATAGTCGATCGCTGCAACGCGCCGCACTTCAATAGAGCGAGATGCGGGCCTAGTAGTGATTCTTCGGCATCTCCCAGCCTTTGCAGGGTCTTGCCTGCGGGGAAGGGCGACGGCCTTGGACGACACACCCACGTTGGAGAAGGCTGGCAAGCGTGGATCATCGGCGGTGGTCGAGGCGGATGCCGCCTATGACCAGTTCGTCGAGGATAATCTCAAACGAAATTTTGCCGGTCACTATGTGCACGGCATGCTGGGGATGACCGGCTTCCGGCTGGTGAACACGCCGACTTTCGTGCCGGCCTATCTGCATTCCATTTCTGGTTCGGATTTCTGGGTCGGCATCGGCACCAGCCTGCAGCAGCTGGGCGGTATCGTGTCGCCAATCATCGGCGCCGCGCAGATCGAGCATCGCAAGAAGATTCTGCCGGTATCGGTGATGCTGGGCCTGCTGATGCGGGCGCAGATTCTCGGGCTGGCGATCTCGGGGTGGTTCCTTGTCGGACCATGGGCTCTGGGATTTGCATTGTTGTTCCTCTTCCTGCTCGGCTTCTTCCAGGGGCCGCAGCGGGTGGCGTTTCAGCTCTTGCTGGCCAAGGTGATTCCGATCCGGCTGCGCGGGCGTCTGCAGGCGTGGCGCAATCTCACCGGCGGGTTCATCGCTGCGCTGCTGTCCTTCTTCGCAGGATCATGGCTGGTCGCCAACCATGTGTGGGGGAACGGCTATGCGACGACGTTCTTCCTCGCATTCGTGCTGACGAGCCTCGGTTTGTCCGCGCTCCAGATCCTCATGCGCGAGCCGGAGCCGCCGACGGTGCGCGACCGCAAGTCACTGCGCGACCGCATGAAGGACTTCCCATCGCTGATGCGGGACGATCGTGGGTTTGCGTGGTTCATGGTGGCGCGATCGCTGGTGATGGGATCGCGTATCGGACAACCCTTCTTCTTCCTCTACGCGATCTTCGCGCTGGGCATATCTGCGGAGGCGCAACCGGAACAGTTCGGCGCCACGCTGGCGATCCTGTCGTTTGCCTACATGGGCGCAGACACGATCTCGAACCTGGTGTGGGGCTATCTATCGGACCATCACGGGTTCCGCTCGACGTTCGTGATATCGACCGCGCTGAACATCATCGGCGTCGCCGGCCTGTTGTTCTCGGACTCGCTGGTGACGTACGCGCTTTCGTTCTTCGTGATCGGGGCTGCGCAGTCTGGCTTCCAAATGTCGACCACCAACATCGTGCTGGAATACGGCCATCCGCACGACGTGCCGATGCGCATGGCGTTGTCGAATACGGCGGAGGGGGCGGTGGGGGCGGTGGCGCCGCTGCTGGGGGCGGGGCTTGTGGTGCTGTGGGGCTATGAGGCGTCGTTTTGGGCTACGATCATTACCATGTGCGCAGCCCTGATCGTGATGATCTGGAAGGTCGAGGAACCGCGGCGGGCGCGCCAGCGGTAGGTCAGGCGCCTTCGGAGTGGCTGCCGGACGGGTTCGACCCGCTCACACGCTGGTCTGCCTGAGCCAGCAGGTCCATGAACTGTCCCGAATCATCTTTCAGGTCGACCTGAAAGGTCTTGCGAAGCGGTTCGCCAAACTTCCGGGCCCAGGACATGACGCGTGGACGAGGATTTTCCGAGGCTTCCGACATGCGCTTCCTAACGTACCTGCACGAGAGACGTGCGAAGTACGGGGTAGTTCCGTTGGGATGCGCAGTTGCCGGTTGCAACCTCAAGCACTTAACAAAAACGGCGCGATCTTTCACGATCGCGCCGTCTCATGTCGATTCCCGAAGGTGTCGGGGTTATTTGATCTTCGCGAGTTCCGCGTCGAGCTCGACCAGCTTGGCTTCCGGGAAGTAATCCGGGGCCATGCCTTTGACGGCGTCGATCGTCATGTCGCGGGCGGCTTCGAGCTGCGGGCTGGCGGCGACTTCCGGGAGAACTTTCGCGAAGGCGGCCTTGGCTTCGGCGTTGTCGAGGATCGAGCCGATGGTCGACGTCTTGATCGAGAATTTCGGCGCGTCCTGCGCGAGCGCGACGGGCGACAGGGCGAGAGCAAAAGCGGTCGCGGCGAGCAGACGGCGGATCATGGGCATTTCTCCAAAGCTCGGGCAGGACGCCCGGCGGCTGAGAAGGCTTCTAGAAAGTGCATCGGAAACTGTCGAGTACGCCATGCAGCGTCATGCAGTCACGAGGACGCGAGCGGGGCAGGGTCCGCCACGGCAACTTGAGGCGTCGGCTTAGCCCTTGTAAGCTGAGCCGCGACCGTCCTTCTTGCGGGCT